>CAINGG010000200.1 GCA_903848435.1 uncultured Actinomycetes bacterium
CTGCTCCATCTCACGCATCAGCCCGCTGCTCTCCAGGCGCCCGACCGCGGAGCAGGCCCGCGGGCAGGTGAGGTAGAAGACGGTGGGGAACGGGGTGCCGTCGTCGAGCAGCGGTGCCGTGACGACCACATCGGGCTGCCCGCACGGACAGCGATGCGCCACCTCGATCATCCCGCGCGGCTCCCGGCCGATCTGGCGCTCGACAGCGGCGATATCGGCCGGATCGATCATGGGGACGGCGCGCCCACGAGATCCGCCTGACGCGTGGATTCCCACAACTGCTCGTACCACGGCACTGGGCGCTGCGCTGCGGTCGTGTCAGGGGTCACGGGTCGGTCGTCGCTGCCCAGGACGACGTAGCCGACCTCGCCGGGGAAGACGAAGTGGAGTCGGCTGCGCGCCTGCGCGATGACGAACGCCGGATCGTTCCAGTCCTCGAGCTCTTGCTGGAGATCGGCCACGCGTATCTGTGCCGCTGCCACGTCAGCCTCGAGGGCAGCGATCTCAGCGCGCTGCGTGAGCCAGGCCCGCACGGGGATCGCCAAGGTCACGGCGAGGGCGGCCAGGACCACGATGAGGGCAACCACCCGGCCAGTGTGGACATGGCGGGACATCCCGCCATGGTCCCACGCCTACAGGCCAGAACGTGGGAACGCCGCAGCCCCCGCGTAGCGGCCCGCCTCGTCGAGGTCCTCCTCGATGCGCAGCAACTGGTTGTATTTGGCCACTCGTTCCGAGCGTGCCGGGGCGCCGGTCTTGATCTGGCCGCAGTTCACCGCGACCGCCAGGTCCGCGATGGTGGTGTCCTCGGTCTCACCGGAGCGATGGCTCATCATGCAGCGGTATCCGTTGGTCTGCGCGAGCGTCACCGCATCGAGGGTCTCGGTGAGTGACCCGATCTGGTTGACCTTGACCAGCAGGGCATTGGCGGCCCCTTCGGCAATCCCGCGCGCAAGGCGCTCGGGATTGGTCACGAAGAGATCGTCACCTACGAGCTGCACGCGATCGCCGATCGCATCGGTGCAGTGCATCCATCCGGACCAGTCGTCCTCCGCGAGGGGATCTTCGATCGAGACGAGGGGGAAGTCGGCGAGCAGGCCCTCGTAGTAGCCGGTCATCCACTCGCTCGATCGCTGCGCGCCTTCGAAGTCATACGAGCCATCGCGGTAGAACTCCGTGGAGGCGACGTCGAGAGCCAGCGCGATATCGCGACCGAGCGCCAGGCCGGTAAGACCGACCGCCTCGGCGATGAGGTCGAGTGCCGCTCGATTGTTGGGCAGACCGGGGGCAAATCCACCCTCATCTCCCAGACCCGTCGAATATCCCTTGGCCTTGAGCACCGACTTCAGTGCGTGATAGGTCTCGGTCCCCCACCGCAGGGCTTCGCCGAAGGTTGCGGCGCCGATGGGAGCAACCATGAACTCCTGGATATCGACGCTGGTATCGGCGTGCGCTCCGCCATTGAGGATGTTCATCATGGGCACCGGCAGGACGTGGGCGTTGGGTCCGCCGACGTAGCGGTAGAGCGGCAGGTCAGCCGAGACAGCTGCTGCGCGGGCAACCGCGAGCGACACCCCGAGGACGGCGTTGGCGCCCAGTCGCGACTTGTTGGCGGTGCCGTCGAGGTCGAGCATGGCTTGGTCGACCAGGCGCTGCTCAGCGGCGTCCATGCCCACGATCTCCGGGGCGATCTCGTCTTCGATGGCGGTGACGGCCGCCAGCACGCCCTTGCCGCCGTAGCGACCGGCGTCGCCATCACGACGCTCGACCGCCTCGAAGGCACCGGTCGACGCACCCGAGGGCACGGCGGCACGTGCGGCGCTTCCATCGTCGAGGACGATCTCGACCTCGACCGTGGGATTGCCGCGCGAGTCGAGAATCTCGCGGGCGATGACGTCGTCGATGCTGGCCATGGGGCGACCCTATCCAGGCGCGATCACAGGCCCAGGAGTGCCCGCAGGTGGCGCGGCCCCGGTGAGCCGTGCGCGAGGACCAGGTCGTGGATCTGGCGATCGCTCCAGTCCGGGTGCAGCACCCGAAGGTCATCGACGATCCCACGCACCCCAAGCCAGCCGACGAAGTAGGTGGGAAGCTGCGCGGCGGTCAGCAGCGCGCGCCTCCACTTGCCGACGGCCTCGCTCTCCTCCTGGAATCCGCGTCGCACGAGCAGTTCGATCGCGCCTGGCTCGTCGATGTCGCCGCCGTGCACCCGCGCATCAAGGATCGCGTTGAGCGTCATGCGAGCCTGCATCTTCAGCTGCTGCAGGCGCAATCGCAATCCGGCATCCGCTCGATCGTCGGGGGTATAGCCGCGCTCCCACATGAGGTGCTCGGCATAGACGGCCCAGCCCTCCACGAAGGCCCCGCTCATGCCGAAGCTGCGCACCATCGAGGCCTCTCGGACAGCGCGTGCGTGCGCGAGCTGCAGGACGTGACCGGGCATCGCCTCGTGGGCGGCGAGGTCGTGCAGGAGCATGCCGTTGTACTCGCGATAGAACGACGCGACGCGATCCGCACCCCAGTCGGCGGGAGCGGGCGCGACCGCGACATAGGTCGCGACATTGGCTCGCTCGAGCGGACCCGGGGCATCGCAGTAGGCCACGGCAACGCCGCGATGGATCTCGGGCATTTCGATGATGGCCGTCTCGCCGCCGGGAATCGTGACGAGGTCGTGCTCGCGCACGAAGTCGGTGAGCCGATCGAGGGCAGTTCGCACATCGTCCAGCACGGTGGCATCGTTGACCGGCGATTCCTCGGCCACGCGGGCCAGCGCGCGGCGCACGATGTCGGGACTGCGGACCGACTCGCGCAGGAACTCCCCCGCCGTCTCGCGCAAGAGCGCATTGACGTCATCCAGGTGAGCCTCGGCACTCTCCAGGATCTGCACGGGCGTGAGCTCCTCATCGAGGTGGTGCCAGACGGCGGCGCTGTAGAGCCGCACCCCCAGGCGCGGATCCCACTGGGCCGTCGGCACCTGCTCCGATAGCCAGCGAGCGTGCATCTCGACGGCCTCAGCAGCATCCTGGGCAGCCTGTGAGAAGTCGCGATGGGGCGCCATCTGCTCCACGCGCGCGGCCTCGTCGATGACCGCGGCAAACCCGGAAGCCCGGGTGATGGCCGTCTCGGCATGGATCGCCGAGATCTCGACCAGTGAGCGCCTCGACTGCTCGAGATAGTCAGGCACGGCACGCAGGCGCGACACGATTCCGGCAACGCGCTCAGCAGCGGGCGCGAAGTCGCGAACGGCCAGCAGCCTGATCGCGGTGCCCGGATCCCAGGCCATCGGATCCCAGCGGTGGCGGCGTACGTCGGTCAGGTCGAAATGGCGCGCGGCGACCTTGGCGCGCAGGATCTCCAGGTCCACCTGATCGGTGCGGGGAAGGGCGACGTCGTCGATGGCGTCCAGTCGCGTCATGTGGTCGTCGAGCCGAGTGGCCAGGTCATCGAGTGCCGACGGCGACCAGTCCGGCAGCTGATCGTCGAAGCGATGGTCGCCCAGGGCGGTGGCCTGGACGGGATCGGCCGCGAGGAGGTCGTCGATGACCGCGCCGGCGAGCCGGGCGAAGGCGCGCCGCTCGTCGTCAACGGCGCTGCGCTCGGAGCTCATCTCGACTCGGCCTGGCGGATCCGCTCGCGATGCGCTCGGGCCGCCGACCGCACGGCCGCCTCGGCATCCCAGCCGCGCGACCGGGCCGCAGCGGTGATGGCCAAGAGCAACTCGCCGAGTTCCTCCTGCGACTCCACGCTCGCGATGGCCGCGTCTCCGCTGGACGCCCCGGCCACCGGCACCCCGAGTCCCTCGCTGCGCGCCATCAGCTTGGCGGCGAGGACGAGAGCGGGCAGCGACGCCGGGATTCCGTCGGTCACCGACTCGCGACCCTTCTCGGCCGCCTTGAGCTCATGCCATCGCGCCTCGACCTCCTCCGCCGTGTCGGCGGAGGCATCGGCGAAGACATGGGGGTGGCGTCGGATGAGCTTGCGCACGATGCCGTCGGCAACGTCATCGATATCCCAGGGATCGTCCGGGTCCTCCTGGGCGATGCGCGCATGGAAGACCACCTGGAGCAGGAGGTCGCCGAGCTCCTCGCGCAAGTCATCGCGATCGCCCGCCTCGATGGCCTCCACGGTCTCGTAGGCCTCCTCGACGAGGTACTCCACGAGGCTCTGGTGAGTCTGGCGCGCATCCCACGGGCACCCGCCCGGCGACCGCAGCCGGTCCATGACCTGGACGAGCTCGCGCAGGCTGTCGCGACTGCCCGGCATGGATCAGCCGGACGGGATCACGTCGGCCAGGGGATCGCCCTGCGGTGCCTGGGGGGACGACAGGTCGGTCGGCAGCGGTCCCACCTGCAACTCGTCGGGCACCCATGTGCCGTAGCGGGGACTCACGCGGGTGTCGAGTTGCTTCGACAGGTCGACCGCGTAGGTGAAGACGGCCTGCTGGCGGCCCTGGTCGTCGGCATCCGGTGCCAGGAGCGCACCGAGGCCGTCAACCTGAAGCGACAGGCGGAACTGGTCGGAGATGGCGGACGCCGGCACGTTGCTATCGAGGAAGACCTGCAGCAACTGGTCGGCGCCGCCCAGCTGCGCCTCGGCCTCGCTGATCGCCTGGTCGATCTGACCCTGGGTCACGACGACACCGTTGCGCACCGCTCCCTCGTCGACGAGCGCGGTGATGACCAGGCGCTGCAACACGTCGGCTACCAGGGCCGCATCAGGTGCGCCCGCTCCCGTGCCGCGCGCCTCCAGCACCTCATCGACCTGCGTGGTGAGCGTGTCGTTGGGTACGTCGCGCGAGCCGAGGGTCGCGGCGGCTCCGGCATTGGGCGCGGAAGCGCAGCCCGATGCCACGGCCACGAGCGCGACGGCGGCCAGCACGGCCCCGGCCATCCGGTTCACACGTCCACGCGCCTTCACTCCGCACTCCCGCCCTCGGACGAGGGGTCGATGACCCCGATGACCTGCGCCGCCCAGCCCAGCAGGTCCTCGCGGGGCCGCGGCACGAGGATCGTACGGACGGCCGGCTTGACGACGGTCCCCGGGTACAGGCGCGTGAGCCGGAGCATGCGCGACTCGGGGAGCTCCACCGGATGGAATCTCACCTGCGATCCCGCGAGGACGACCTCGTCGAGACCGGCCGCACGCGCGCGACTGCGGAAGCGAGCCACCTCGAGCAGCGTGGCCACGGGGTCGGGCAACGGGCCGTAGCGATCGAGCAGCTCCTCGGCGACGGCATCGATGTCGGCCGGGGCGACGGCGTCGGCCAGTCGTCGGTACGCCTCGAGGCGCAGGCGCTCCTCCGCGATGTAGTCATGCGGAATGTGCGCGTCGATCGGGAGTTCCACGCGCACGTCGCGCTCGACCTCGGTCGCATCACCTCTCGCCTGCGCCAGCGCCTCGCCCACGAGGCGCACGTAGAGATCGAAACCCACCTCCGCGATGTGGCCGCTCTGCTCGCCGCCCAGCAGATTGCCCGCCCCGCGAATCTCGAGGTCCTTCATCGCGATCTGCATCCCGGCCCCCAGGTCGGTGTGCTGGGCGACGGTCGACAGTCGCTCGTATGCCGTCTCCGACAGCGCCTTCTCCGGCGGATAGAGGAAGTAGGCATAGCCGCGCTCGCGGCCGCGGCCGACACGGCCGCGCAGCTGGTGGAGCTGCGACAGGCCCAGCGCGTCGGCGCGATCCAGGATGAGCGTGTTGGCGTTCGCGATGTCGATGCCGTTCTCGACGATGGTGGTACACACCAGCACGTCGATGCGGCGTTCCCAGAAGTCGATCACGACGCGCTCGAGCTCATGCTCATTCATCTGGCCGTGGGCCACCGCAATGCGGGCCTCTGGCACGAGGTCGCGCAACTTCGACGCGGCGCGATCGATTGACTCGACTCGGTTGTGCACGTAAAAGACCTGGCCGTCGCGCAGGAGCTCGCGCCGGATGGCCGCCGCCACCTGTCGATCGTCATAGGGCCCGACGTAGGTCAGGATCGGATGTCGCTCCTCCGGCGGGGTCTGGATCGTGGACATGTCGCGAATGCCCGTGAGCGACATCTCGAGGGTTCGCGGGATGGGCGTCGCCGACATGGTGAGCACGTCGACTGACGTGCGCAACGCCTTGAGGTGCTCCTTGTGCTCGACGCCGAAGCGCTGCTCCTCGTCGACGATGACCAAGCCCAGGTCGCGAAAGCGCACGTTGGGCGTCAGCAGCCGGTGCGTGCCGATCACCACGTCGACGGTGCCATCCTCCAGGCCCTTGAGCGTCTCGCGGACCTCGGCGTCGGTCTGGAATCGAGACAGGCCGGCCACCTTGATCGGGAACGGGGCATACCTGCCGCCGAACGTGGCAAGGTGCTGCTGGACCAGGAGCGTCGTGGGCACGAGCACAGCCACCTGCTTGCCGTCTTGCACGGCCTTGAAGGCGGCGCGCACCGCGATCTCGGTCTTGCCGTAGCCGACATCGCCGCAGATGACGCGGTCCATGGGCACCGAGCGCTCCATGTCGGCCTTCACCTCGTCGATGCAGGCCAGCTGATCACCCGTCTCGACGTAGGGGAAGGCATCCTCCAGCTCGCCCTGCCACGGTGTGTCGGGTCCGAAGGAATGGCCGGACGTTGCCATGCGGGCGGCGTAGAGGCGTATGAGCTCGCCGGCGATCTCGCGGACGGCGCGGCGCGCTCGGCTCTTGGACTTCTGCCAATCCGCTCCCCCCAGTCGGTGCAGGCTGGGCGCCTCGCCGCCGACGTAGCGACTGACCTGGTCGAGTTGATCTGTCGGCACGTAGAGGCGATCGGCCGGCTGACCGCGCTTGGACGCGGCGTACTCGATGACGAGGTACTCGCGAGTGGCGCCGCCGACGACACGCTGGGTCATCTCGACGTAGCGACCCACGCCGTGCTGCTCGTGAACGACGAAGTCGCCGGCGGTCAGCTGCAGTGGATCGATGGTGCGCCGGCGGCGTGAGGGCATGCGCGCCAGGTCGCGCGTCGCAGCCCGCTGGCCCAGCAGATCGGTCTCGGCCAGGAGAACGATGGCACCGCCGGCCGAGACCAGGCCCTCGGCCAGGCGCCCGGTGCCGACGATGACCGCGGCCGGCTGCTCCGGGATGTCATCGGTGGCGATCGCGGCAATGCCCTCATCGGACAGCGACTGGGCGAGGCGCTCTGCGGATCCGTGGCCCTCGGCCACGATGACAACCGCGAGGCCGGCCGCGCGCCAGGCCCGGATGTCATCGAGTGCCTGGCGCAGGTCTCCGCGGTAGTCGTCGACCGCGCGCGCATCCACGACGATGTCGTGGGGATCCTCGCGGGCGAAGGAGTCGGTGCTCCACCAGCGCAGTCCCCGCGCATGCGCGGCGGCTGCCACGTCGTCGAGCGAGCGGTACGCCGCCGCCGACAGGTCGAGCGCCTCGAGGTCCAGTGGCGTGGTGTCGGTGCGCGATGGGCCCGCGGCGACGTTGTGCCAGGACGCCTCGAGGAACTCCTGAGACGTGCGCTGGAGGTCCTCGGCCCGCGAGCGCACGCGCTCGGGATCGCACACCAGCACGAGGGAGTCGTCGGGAAGAGCATCGGTGAGGAGTTCCATGCTGTCGACCAGGACGGGCGCGAGGGCCTCCATCCCCTCGACGGCCACTCCATCGGCGATGCGCGTGAGCACGTCGGACAGGGAGGGATGGGAGGCAGCAAGTGCGCGCGCCCGCTCGCGCACCTGGTCGGTGAGCGGTATCTCGCGCACGGGCACGACGTCGATGCCCTCGGGCACATGCGCCAGGGAGCGCTGATCGGCCACCGCGAAGGAGCGGATCTCCTCCACCGTGTCGCCCCACAGCTCGATGCGCACCGGGTGCTCTGCCACGGGCGGGAAGACGTCGATGATCCCCCCGCGCACGGCGAACTGCCCGCGCTTCTCCACGAGGTCAATGCGCTCATAGCCACGGGCTGCCAGGTCACGGACGAAGGTGTCCAGCTCAAGCGAGTCACCCTCCCGCACCTGGAGCGGCGCGAGCCGGCCCAGGGAACCGACAAGGGGTTGCAGGAGTGCGCGCACCGGCACGACGACCACGCGCAGCACACCGGCGTCCGAGCCACCGGCCTGGAGTCGGCGCAAGACGGCAAGGCGTCGCCCGACGGTGTCGGCCGACGGACTCAAGCGCTCGTGCGGGAGGGTCTCCCACGCGGGGAACTCGATGGCGGCTCCGGGGCCAAGCACGTCTTCTAGCGCCAGGGCCAGGTCCTCGGCCTCGCGGGCCCCGGACGTCACGACCAGCACGACTCCGGTCACCGAATCAGCAGCGGCCGCCGCGATCACCGCGCGCGCGGAGGGGAGGGCGGTGACGTGCACGTCGGCGCCCCGACTCGCTCCGGCCGCCGCGCTGACAGCCTCCACCCCCGGGATGCGGGAGAGGAGGGGGCGAAGTCCGTGCAGCGTCATGCACTCCCCGCGGCAGCGCGCATCGCGTCGCGCAGGTCCTCCGCCAGCGCCGGAATGCCTATCAGCAGGTCGGTGACATAGGGCCGCGGCTGGTTGAAGGCGATGGGAGAGGTGTCGACATGCGAGGCGACCAGGCCCTGCGCGTGCGCGACCGAGAGCGGGGCGGCGACGTCCCACTCGTAGAAGCCGGTGTCGTGCACGTAGGCCTCCGCACGCCCGGACAGGATCTCGTTGACCTTCGCGCCGACGGATCCCACATCCATGACCTCAACACCGTAAGAGTGGCCACGCTCGGCGAGCGTGGCGGTCAGCAGGGCCACGGCCGCATCGAGCGTGGCCGGTGGACGAGTGCGCGATGCCACGATGCGCACGGGGCGGTCCGCGGGCAGTCCGCGCGTCGGCAGCACGGCATCGGCGACCTGGCGGGACAGGCCCTGGGCCGGCAGGTCGACCGTGCCCGCGCTGAGGATGCCGCCTCCGGGCGCACCGGCATCACGGCTCCACAGGACGACGTGCACGGCGAAGTCGGCGCGCCCCTGTCCGTACTCCCAGGTGCCGTCGAGCGGGTCGACGATCCAGACCCGGTCGGAGGTCAGGCGCACGGGGTCGTCCGCCCCCTCCTCGCTCAGCACGACATCGCCCGGTCGTGCCTCGGCGAGCCGGGCGACGATCAACTCGTGCGAGGCGCGATCAGCCGCCTTGCGCAACTCGTTGGCGCGGTCCTTGTCGTCGACAGGGCCGAAGTCATCGCGCAGCTCCAGCAGGAGTTGCCCGGCCTCGGCCGCAACGCTGGCCGACACGTCCATGTCACTGCGCGTCATTCGTCCCCTGCTTCCGGATCGGCGTTGAATCGGTTCTGGGCGGTGGCAACGCCGTCAGCGATGACGCACTCGATGGCATCGCTGCAGCGCTCGAGCACGTGCGGCAACTCCTCGCGCTGCGCCGCACTGAACGGGCGAAGTACGAAATCGGCCGGATCCTGCCGACCAGGCGGGCGCCCGATGCCGATACGCAGGCGCACGGTGTCGCCGGTGCCCAGTGATCGGCGGACGCTGCGCAGCCCGTTGTGGCCGTTGTCGCCGCCCCCCTGCTTGATGCGCAGTGCGGCAAACGGAATGTCGAGCTCATCATGGGCCAGCAGCACCCGCTCGGGATCGACGCCGAAGTGATCGGCCAGCACCGCGACCGGACCGCCGGATTCGTTCATGTAGGAACGACCGCGGGCGAGGACGACCTTGCGCCCTGCCCACCGTCCCTCGAAGACCTCGCACCGGGTGTATTTGTGCGCCGCCAGCCGACCGCCCCATCGAGCGGCGAGGGCCTCCACGGCCATGACGCCGACGTTGTGACGGGTAGGGGCGTATTCAGGACCCGGATTGCCGAGGCCCACCACGAGCCACGGTTCCACGGCGGATCAGGCGTCGTCGCCGGACTCGTCGGCCGGCTGCTCGCCCGCGTCGCCGCCACCGTCGCCACCCTCGGCGCGCGCAGCCGCCTCGACCGGCTCGTCCTTCGGTCCGCTGAACGCCGGTGCGGCAGCAGCGGCCTCCGCGGCTGCGGCAGCCTCCGCGATCAGGACTTCGGCCTCGGCCGCGCGATCGCGGGCCTCGGCCGCCGACACGATGACGAGGTCGATGTGCTCCAGGGTGCGCTTGACCGGGTCGCGCTGCACGTCGCGCGGCTTGGCGAGGGTCGTCGAGGAGCCCTGCACGATCTCCAGGGTCACCTTGGGCTTGCGCAGGGCCTGCTCGAGATCGTGACCCGGCAGGGACACGTGCACGATGGTCGCGCCCTGGCCGTAGAGCACCGCGGGCACGCGGCCATCGCGGCGAAGTCGGCGCGCAGCGCCCTTGCCGAAGTCGGAGCGCGGCTCCGCGTCAAGGCGCACGTTCACGGGTCCTCCTCGAGTGGTGTCCGGTCGCGCTCCGCAGCGACGACCGGGGGCCGCTTCGGTCATGCGGCCACGTCGATCACGGTGTCGGGCCGCCGTGGCAGCCCGGGCACCCTCGCCGAGGAGCGGGGAGAGCCTACCCGATGGCTACGGGGCCACCGACACCTGCTCGTCCACCTCGAACATGCTCGTGACAGACCCGTCGGTGAACACCTCGTAGATGGCCTTGGCGAGAAGCGGGGCGATCGACAGGACGGTGAGCTTGTCGAACTGGTGCTCCAGGGGAATCGGCAGGGTGTTGGTGACGACGACCTCGCTGACGCGTGAAGCAGCCAAGCGCTCGGCGGCGGGCGGGCTCAAGATTCCGTGCGTGGCTGCGACGATGACATCGGCAGCGCCGTTGTCGAACAGGGTCTCGGAGGCCTTCACGATGGTGCCGCCGGTATCGATCATGTCGTCGACCACCACGCACACGCGATCCTTGACATCGCCCACCACCTCGAAGACACGCACCTCGTTGGGCGTATCAGGATCGCGGCGCTTGTGGATGATGGCCAGCGGCGCGCCGAGGATATCGGTCCACTTCTCGGCCACACGCACGCGCCCGGCATCAGGAGACACGACGGTGATGCGATCGCGGTCGACGCGCGAGGCGACGTGCTGGGCCAGCAACGGCAAGGCGAAAAGGTGATCGACGGGCCCGTCGAAGAAGCCCTGGATCTGCGAGGTGTGCAGGTCGACGGTGATGAGTCGATCGGCGCCCGCCGCCTTGAACAGGTCGGCCATGAGACGGGCCGAGATGGGCTCGCGTCCTCGATGCTTCTTGTCCTGGCGCGAGTATCCGTAGAAGGGCGCGATCACCGTGATGCGCTTGGCCGACGCCCTCTTGAGGGCATCGACCATGATGAGCTGCTCCATGATCCAGGTGTTGATGGGCGTGGTGTGACTTTGGATGACGAAAGCGTCGCACCCACGCACCGACTCCTGGAACCGCACGAAGATCTCGCCGTTGGCAAAGTCGTAGGCGGACACCGGACACAGGTCGGTGCCCAGGTGGTCGGCCACCTCCATGCCCAACTCAGGGTGCGCGCGCCCGCTGAGGAGCACCAGTCGCTTGTTGGGCGGGACCGTGAGGTGACTGCTCACCGATTCTCCTCTTCAACGGGTGGTGGTGATTCTGCCAAGGCTTCGGCTGCGGCGCGGGCAGAGTCCGAACCGGCGCGTCGCCGCTCGACCCAGCCCGGGATGGTGCGCTGGCGCGCGCGCCCGACCGCCATCGCCCCCGGGGGCACGTCGTCGGTCACGACCGAGCCGGCCGCGGTGTAGGCGCCATCGCCCACGGTGAGCGGGGCGATGAGCATGGTGTCGCTGCCGATGCGCACGTAGCGCCCCACCACCGTGGAGTGCTTCTCGACCCCGTCGTAGTTCACGAAGACCGTCGCAGCGCCGATATTGGTGCCCTCCCCGATCTCGGCATCGCCGACGTACGACAGATGGGGCACCTTCGCACCATCGCCCAGCGAGGAGTTCTTCATCTCGACGTAAGCGCCGACCTTGGCTCCCGCACCGATGCGCGTGCCAGGCCGCAGGTAGGAGTAGGGACCGATCGAGGCACCCGGGCCAATGACAGCCAGGTCGGCCCAGGTGTGCCGGACGTCGGCGTCGGATCCGACCTCGCAAGCACTGAGCGTCGTGCCCGGGCCAATGCGCGCGCCCGACGCGACAGACGTCGGACCGAGCAGCGATGTCTGCGGCAGGAGGGTGACGTCGGGCGCCAGGTCGACGTCGACATCGATCCAGGTGGATGCGGGATCGAGTATCGAGACGCCGTCGAGCATCCAGCGCCGGTTTATCCGGTCGCGCATCAACGCGGCCGCCTCCGCCAGCTGGACCCGGTCGTTGACGCCCAGAATCTCGTCGGAGTCCGGGACGCGGAGCGCGGCGACGGGGCGCCCCGCTTCGCGCATGAGCCCGATGACGTCGGTGAGGTACTCCTCGCCCTGGTCGTTGGCCGTCGTGAGGCGGCCCAGGGCGGGCAGGAGGTCGGCCGGATCGAAGGCGTACATCCCCGCGTTGATCTCGTCGATGGCCCGGGTGGCCTCGTCGGCGTCACGATGCTCGACGATGCGATCGACCCAGCCGTCGCGATCGCGCACGACCCGCCCATAGCCATCGGGCTCGATCACTGTCGCGCTCAGCAGCGTCGCCGCCGCCCCATCGTCACGATGTCGCGCGAGCAGCTCGTTCACCGTGCCTCCGGTGAGCAGCGGCGTATCGCCACTGAGAACGATGATGGGTCCGTCGCCGAGTGCGCCCGCCGCGGCCAGTGCCTCGACCGCGAGGCGCACGGCATGACCGGTGCCGTGCTGCTCGGCCTGGACGACCGTGTCTGCCCACGGGGCGATCTCATCGAGGTGCGCGACGACCTCATCGCGTCCGTGCCCGACGACGACCATGAGGTGCGCAGGCTCGATCGCCGCGGCTGCTTCGAGCACATGCCCGACCAGACTGCGACCGGCGATGCGATGGAGGACCTTGGGCGTCGCCGACTTCATGCGCTTGCCCTCGCCCGCCGCGAGGACGATGACGACGGGGGCTGCCGAGGTCACCGCGCACGCACCTCCGGAGGGGCCGACCGGGAAGGGCGGCCGTCGTCGGAACACTATCGCCGCTGGCGCGCTGCTCCCGGCGGAGGAGTCGAACCCCCATTCAGAGATCCAAAGTCTCTTGTCCTGCCATTGGACGAGCCGGGACCGTCGCGCGCGGGCGGGCCCGTGGGAGCGACGGGGGAAGTCTCCCAGGGGTCGCCCCGGCCCCTCGCGAGCAGGGGGCTGGACACCCTACGGACCCGTAAGTTACGGTTGCGTAGGTTACTGCCGATCCCTCAAGGAGGACTCGTGACCTTGGCCCCCGTGGACCGCCCGGCTCCGAAGCGCCCCGTCACCGAGCCCATGGCCCGAGGCATGCGCACGACCATCGGGCTCTTCGTCGTGGTCCCGCTCGTCGCCGTGGTGCTGGCGATCCCCGTCGCCTGGGGCGGGTGGCTGGGCTGGACCGATGTGGTCCTGGCCCTCGTGTTCTACGTCATCGCCGCCGGCGGCATCACCGTCGGATTCCACCGGCACTTCACCCACGGGTCCTTCAAGGCGCCAACCTGGGTCTCGGTCTCCCTCGCGATTGCCGGGTCGACCGCGGTGCAAGGCTCGCTCGAGCAGTGGGTAGCCGATCATCGACGTCACCACGCCCGCAGCGACGAGGAAGGCGATCCGCACAGTCCCTGGCGCTTCGGAACGTCGAAGCGCGCGGTCGCGAAGGGCCTGGTCTTCGCGCATGTCGGCTGGCTCTTCGACGGCCAGCAGAGCTCGATCGAGCGCTATGCACCCGACATTCATGCCCATGCAGCACTTCGCCCGGTATCTCGCCATTTCCCCTGGATCGTCGCGGCGACGATCCTGCTGCCGGCGGTGCTGGGCGGGCTGATCACCTGGTCATGGGCGGGCGCGCTCACCGCGCTGTTCTGGGCCGGCCTGGTGCGCATCGCGCTGGTGCACCATGTGACCTGGTCGATCAACTCGATCTGCCACGTCTTCGGCCAGCGGCCCTTCGTCACACGCGATCGGTCCACCAACAATCGCTGGCTCGCGCTGCCGTCGCTGGGTGAGTCGTGGCACAACCTGCACCACGCTGAGCCCACGGCAGCCCGCCACGGGGTCCTCCGCGGCCAGGTCGACCTCAGCGCCCTCGCCATCCGCACGATGGAACGTCTCGGGATGGCGCGCGACGTGCGCTGGCCGAGTCCGGCACGTCTGGCCGCCAAGCTCCAGGACCCCGCGATGCGTCGTCGCCTTCGCGGCTGGAAGGAGCCCGAGCCGGCCGCCGAGCTTTCGTAGGCACGCCATGCGGATGTCCGGGCGCGAGCGCCGCGAGCAACTCATCGATATCGGTCGCACTCTCTTTGCCGAGAAGGGCTTCGAGGCCGTGAGCGTCGAGGAGATCTCCGCGAAGGCCGAGGTGTCGAAGCCTGTCGTCTACGAGCACTTCGGCGGCAAGGAGGGTCTCTACGCCGTCGTGGTCGACCGCGAGATGAATCACCTGCTGACGATGATCAGTGGTGCCCTGCAGGGATCGCATCCGCGACAGCTTCTCGAGCAGGCTGGTCTCGCGCTCTTCGACTACATCGAGGGCAATCCTGACGGATTCCGGATCCTCGTGCGTGACTCGCCCGTCTCGCAGCAGACCGGATCCTTCGCCAGCCTGCTCGCCGACATCGCGGCTCAGGTGGAGCACCTGCTGGCCGACCAGTTCGCCGCGCACCGCATCCCGACGCGGTTGGCACCGATGTATTCGCAGATGCTCGTGGGCATGACAGCACAGGCCGGCCAGTGGTGGCTCGATGTGCGCAAGCCTCGCAAGGAGGAGGTCGTGGCCCACCTGGTGAACCTGGCCTGGAACGGACTGGCCCACCTCGACCCCAAGCCCCGAGCCCCGCGCTGACGATCTCTCCGTCGTCGAGAATCTTGATCGTCGAGAATCTTGATCGTCGAGAATCTTGGCGTCGAGAGATCGCCTAGGCTGGTCGCGTGAGCACGGATGCCATCCACGGGGCCGACACCGTTGACGGCATCGTGCACGCCTGGCGTCGCGAGCGCCCCGACCTCGACGTCGCCCCCCTGGAGGTCCTCTCCCGGGTGACGCGACTAGCCCGACACCTCGACCTCGCGCGCCGCGAGGCCTTCGCCCGCCATGGGCTGGAAGCCGGGGAATTCGACGTGCTCGCCGCGCTGCGTCGCAGTGGAGCGCCCTACGAGATGTCCCCCGGGCAGCTGGGCGCGCAGACGCTCGTCACGAGCGGCACGACCACCAACCGCATCGATCGACTCGAGACCGCTGGACTCGTCGAGCGACTCCCCGATGCCGCCGACCGACGCAGCATCCGCGTGCGCCTGACGACGTCCGGCCGCCAGCGCGTCGACGCGGCACTCACCGACCTGCTCGAGAGCGAGCGCCACCTGCTGGCCGCTTTGCGCCCTGCCGATCGAGAGCACCTCGCCGCACTGCTCAAGGCGCTCGTCATGCCCTTCGACGTCGACGAGGCCAACGCCATCACGCGATGACGCGGGCTCCGTCCACCGGGCCCGCGGCGTGGCGCACCGCGCGCACGAGTCCCGTCGTGGTCAGCCCGACGGCGATGTCGAGCGCGTGCTCGCGATCACGAGCGAGGAAGACGCAGGTAGGCCCGCTGCCCGAGACGATTCCCCCAAGGGCCCCGAGGTCCGCGCCCGCCTCGAGCAATCGCGCGAGCTCGGGGCGCAGGGAGACCGCGGCAGCCTGCAGGTCATTGCTCAGCGCTCGGCCGAGCGCACGCGCATCGCCGATGCGCAGGGCGCGCAGGAGCGCATCGTCAGCGGCGGGCTCGGCGACGTCCAGGTCAGCGCGGAGCCGGTCGAGCTCGGCGTAGACCTGCGGCGTCGGCAGCCCCATATCGCTCACCGCAATCACCCAGTGAAACTCCCCCTGCGCCAGGACGGGGGTGAGGATCTCGCCGCGACCGGTGCCGATCATCGTTCCGCCCTCGATCAGGAAGGCGACGTCCGATCCGAGGTCGGCAGCGAGGGCGTGCAGGTCCCCCGCACTGAGCGTGCCGGGCCACAGGGCTGCGCAGCCGACGAGCACGGCCGCGGCATCGGCGCTCCCTCCCGCCATGCCGCCCGCGACCGGGATCGCCTTGGTGATCGCGATCTCGACATCGGCCGAGCGACCGGCCCGTTGCGCGGCGAGCTTGGCGGCACGCACGGCGATGTTGTCGGCGCCAGAGGGCAGCGAATCCGCGCCCTCGCCGAGGATCCGCACGGTGACGCCGGCGCCGGGCTCTGCCTGGGTGATCGTCACCTCGTCATGCAGGCCCACGGCATGGAAGACGGTGAACAGGTGGTGGTACCCATCCGGGCGCAGGGGACCCACGGCCAGCCGCAGGTTGACCTTGGCGGGGACCCTCACCCGGATGGCGTCGTTCACGTCCCGACCCTAGACGGGCCGCGCGCTGGCGATTCGCGCGAAGGCCGCCACGTCGATCGACTCGCCGCGTGCCGATGGATCGACCCCGGCCAGCAGGAGCCGGCGCTCGGCCTCGGCGGGCGACCCGGCCCAGCCGGCGAGGGCAGCCCGGAGCGTCTTGCGACGCTGGGCGAACGCCGCGTCCACGCACGCGAAGACGTCGGCGCGCGAGACGCCCGATGCTGGCGGCGTGCGACGGCGGAACGCCACCAGGCCCGAGTCGACGTGCGGCGCCGGCCAGAACACGCTGGGCGGCACCGAGCCGACGCGTTCGGCACCGGCGTACCACGCGAGCTTGACCGAGGGGACGCCGTAGACACGACTTCCTGGCGGCGCGACGAGTCGATCGGCCACCTCAGCTTGAACCATCACCAGCCCAGCCTCGATGCTCGTGAAGGCCTCGAGCAGGTGCAGGACGATGGGCACCGCGACGTTGTAGGGCAGGTTGGCCACGAGAGACGTGGGCGCGACCGGCAGATCGCGCACGGCCATGGCGTCGCCGGTGATGACGGACAGTCGGGACGCGGCTTCGGGCAGGTAATGCTCGACCGTGAGCGGCAGGGCCTCAGCGAGCACCGGGTCGATCTCCACGGCGACGACCTCCGCACCGGCTGCCAGCAGGCCGAGCGTGAGACTGCCGAGGCCGGGTCCCACCTCCAGGACCACGTCGCCCGGACCGACATCGGCCAGGCGCACGATGCGCCGCACGGTGTTGGCATCGATGACGAAGTTCTGGCCGCGCTGCTTGGTGGGCCGCACCCCCCACCGATCAGCGATCTCGCGGACATCGGATGCGCCCAGAAGCCGGTCGGTCATGGCGCTACAGCGGCCCGAAGGCGCGCTGGGAGTTGGCCCACAGGTCGTCACAGAGCTGCTCGACAGGCTCCCCGCGAACATCCGCCATCGCGCGCACGGTGTGCGGAATGAGATAGGACGCGTTGACCGCGCCGCGATGCGGGGCTGGCGTGAGATAGGGCGCATCGGTCTCGACCAGGATGGCCTCTCGCGGGAGTACGCGCAGGGCCTCGCGCAGGTCGTCGGCGTTCTTGTAGGTCACGACGCCCGCGAAGGAGCACAGCCAGCCGCGATCAGAGCAGTGCACGGCCATGGCGGCATCGCCGGAGAAGCAATGGAAGACGACGCGCGCGGGCGCACCCTCCTCGTCGAGGATCCGAAGGATGTCGGCGTGCGCGTCGCGATCATGGATGACCAGCGTCCGATCGAGTCGCTTGGCCATGTCGATGTGGCGCCGGAAGGACTCGTGCTGGAGGGCGCGCGCGTCGTCATCGCGGGTGCGGTAGTAGTCGAGTCCGGTCTCGCCCACGGCGCGTACCGATGACCGGCCAGCGAGCGCCTCGATCGCGGCATAGGCAGCATCGAGCCCGGCCCTGCCGTCGCGCTCGGCGATGCGCGGCACGTCGTTGGGGTGCAGGGCCACGGCAGCGACGACATCGGGGTGCGTGTCGGCGAAGTCCGCCGCCCACTGCGACGATGCGACGTCGCAGCCCACCTGGACGACGCGCGTGATGCCGGCATCGCGTGCGAGCGCGAGCGCCTCGTCGGGGCCGGGGCCTTCACCCAGGTGGCGATCGACGACATCGAGGTGGCAGTGCGTGTCGACGACCGGCCTGGGGAGCGGTTCCGCGACAGGCGGGCGCTCCCTCACTCGGTTGACTCCTCGATCCTGGGGAAGAGGATCGCGCCCTTCGACACGCTCGTGCCCGGTGGGAGCTGCCCCCACCGGCTGACGTCGGCGATGCGCTGGTCCGCGATGGGGCCCAGCGCAACGGCGGCGCCCAACTGATCCCACAGCGCGCTCATGGCGCGTGGCATGACGGCGTTGTAGAGGACGGCAATGGCGCGCAGCGACTCGCACACGGTGTAGAGGACGGTGTCGAGGCGCTCGGCGTTGGCCGGCTCCTTGGCCAGGACCCACGGCTCCTGCTCGGTCACGTAGAGATTGACCGCATCGACGAAGCGACGCACGGCGCTGATTCCCGCGGCGAAGTCCAGCGCCCCCATCGCCTGGTCCGCCTCGGCCGTCACCACGGAGAGCATCGCGTGCAGCGCGTCCTCGGCCGCAGTGGCGGGACCCGACTCCGGGAGCACCCCGCTCCGGTACCTCTGCACCATGGCGGTCGCTCGCGAGGCGAGGTTGCCCAGCCCGTTGGCGAGCTCGGAGGTGTAGCGCGCGGACATGTCCTCCCAGGAGAAGGACCCGTCCTGGCCGAACTGGATGGCGCGCATGAAGTAGTAGCGGAAGGCGTCGGACCCGAAGACATCGATGATCTGGGACGGGGCGATGCCGGTCAGCCGCGTCTTGCTCATCTTCTCGCCGCCGACAAGGAGCCAGCCGTGCGCAAAAACACAGCGGGGCAGCTCGAGCCCCGCGGCCATGAGCATCGCGGGCCAGTAGACGGCATGGAAACGCAGGATGTCCTTGCCCACCAACTGGACCTGCGCGGGCCAGGTGTCGGCGAAGAAGCGTCCCTCGTCGGAATCGGGAGCCGCGCCGTAGCCAATGGCGGTGATGTAGTTGAGCAGGGCGTCGAACCAGACGTAGACGACCTGGCGCTCATCCCAGGGCAGGCCGATACCCCACGAGACGCTCGATCGCGACATGGAGATGTCGACGAGTCCGCCGCGCAGGAAGCTCATGACTTCGTTGTAGGCACTTGCCGGCTGCACGGCGTCGGGATCGCGCTCGTAGTGCTCGATGAGCGCGTCCGTGAACGCCGACAGGCGGAAGAACCAGTTCTGCTCCTTGAGCATCTCGACCGGTCGTCCGTGCACCGGGCAGAGCGGCGCGCCACCGTCCTCGGCCTCGACGAGATCGCCGGCCAGCTTGAACTCCTCGCAACCGACGCAGTAGGGGCCTTCGTAGTCGGCCTCGTAGACGTAGCCGTTGTCTCGGACCACCTCCCAGAAGTGCTGCACGCGCTCCTTGTGCCGCGGCTCGGTCGTGCGGATGAAGTCGTCGTTAGCCGCGTCGATCGTGGCCAGCACCGGCTTCCAGGCCGTCTCGACGAGGCGGTCGACCCATGCCTGCGGCGTCACGGCGCCCGACTCGGCGGCCCGCTGGACCTTGGTGCCGTGCTCGTCAACCCCGGTGAGGTACCACACGCTCTCACCGCGCTGGCGATGCCAGCGAGTCAGGACATCGCCGGCGACCGTCGTGTAGGAGTGGCCGATGTGGGGGGCGTCATTGACGTAGTAGATCGGCGTCGTGACGTAGAAGTCGGCCATGGTGCGCGATCCTACTTTCGCTCGTCGGGAGCGGAGTCGTCCGCATGCTTGGCACGCACGACCGCCTCGTAGACATCGCGCCGCTGGACTCCGTGACGCTCAGCCACATGCGTGATGGACGCCTTGCGGTCCTCGCCGTCCGCGATGAGCGCGGCGACCTCCTCGGCCCAGTCCGCCGGCGTGCCGAGGACCTGCCCTGCCGGCGCTCCACCGATCACGAGCGTGATCTCGCCGCGCGTACCCTCGGCACTGTGTGCGAGCTCGCCGAGGGGCGCGCGCCGCACCTCCTCGTAGGTCTTGGTCAGCTCGCGGCAGATCGCTCCGGGTCGATCCGCGCCGAACGCCGCGACCATGTCGGCGAGCACGTCGACCAGACGATGCGGAGCTTCGAAGAACACCATGGTGCGCTTCTCGCCTTCGAGCTCGGCCAGCCGCCGACGGCGCTCGCCGGCGCGCCGCGGCAGGAAGCCCTCGAAGCAGAATCGGTCGACCGGAAGTCCCGACAGCACCAGGGCGGTGAGGACGGCACTAGGACCTGGGAGCACCGTCACCGGCACGCCCTCGTCGATAGCGAGGCGCACGATCCGAAACCCCGGATCGCTCACCGCGGGCATGCCGGCGTCCGTCACCACGAGCACTCGACATCCGGCTCGAAGATCGTCCAGCAATGCCGCTGATCGGGTCCGCTCGACGGAGTCGTGGAGTGACACCACGCGGCCCCGAATGGTCACATCGAGGTCATGACCGAGGCGGCGCAGCCTTCGGGTGTCCTCCGCCGCGACAACGTCGGCCCGTGCGAGTTCCTCGCGCAGGCGGGGGGAGGCATCGCCGGGATGACCCAGGGGCGTGGCCCCGAGCACGAGGATCCCGTGACCGCTCACCGACACATCCTCGCAGCCCGCACCTACCATGTCGGGATGGCCGCAGGGACGCAGCAGGCACCGCTCCGCCGTCCCGCGCCGACGGCCGCTCTGGCCGCATCCCTCTTCACGCCACTTCCATCGACCGGCTGGCGAGGCTGGATCGGGCCCATCGTGGTGGCATTCATCGGTGGCGTCCTGCGCTTCACCAACCTCGGCCGCCCCGACGCCTTCGCCTTCGACGAGGTCTACTACGCCAAGGACGGCCTAGCGCTTCTGCGCTTCGGCTACGAGCAGCAGTTCGATGACAGTGCCAACGATCTCATCCTGGCGTCCGATGGCAATTGGCGCACGATCGAGGTTTTCAAGGCCGACCCGTCGTTTGTCGTGCACCCACCCTTCGGCAAGTGGGTGATCGCCGGCGGTGAGTTCCTCTTCGGTGTCACGCCCTTCGGGTGGCGCTTCGCCGTCGCGGTGCTGGGCACCTTCGCCGTGCTGATGACCGCACGTATCGCCCGTCGACTGACTCGGTCGGATCTCGTCGGCGTCGTCGCCGGGCTCCTGCTGGCCCTCGACGGCATGCACCTGGTGACGAGTCGCACGGCCGTGCTCGACATGGTCCTGTCGTTCATGGTGCTTGTTGCGTTCGGATGCCTCCTGCTCGATCGCGATCACGTGCGCCGACGATGGTCCCTGCGACCCCTGCCGCCCCCCGGGGAATGGGGGCCGCGACTCGGGTCGCGTCCGTGGCGATGGGCAGCCGGCATCGCCCTCGGACTTGCCTGCGCCGTCAAGTGGTCCGGCCTGTGGTACGTCGCGGCCTTCGGTCTCCTCACCGTCATCTGGGATGTCGGCCTGCGCCGACGCCTCGGGGTGACGAACCCGTGGACGGCCACGCTGCTGCGCAGCGCGCCACCGGCGGCCTTGGCGATCGTCGGGTCCGCGGTGGTCGTCTACGTCGTGTCGTGGAGCGGCTGGTTGATCACGGATGGGGGCTGGGGCCGGCAGTGGGCCGATGGTGATCCGTCGTGGATCCCGGCAGGGCTGCGATCACTGTGGCACTACCACGCCGAGGCATGGCGATTCCACGTCGGACTGGAGTCGGACCACTCCTACCAGTCCAACCCCATGAGCTGGTTCATGCAGACACGGCCCACGTCGTTCTATTGGAACAGCGCTGACAACGGCACCGGCACCTGCGGAGCGGACACGTGCGTATCCGAGGTGCTCGCGCTCGGCAACCCCGTGGTGTGGTGGTTCGGGTCCGTCGCGCTCCTGTGGCAGGCATGGCGTTGGATCGCGCGCCGCGACTGGCGCTCGGGCGCACTCCTCCTGGCCGTCCTCGCCGGGTGGGTGCCGTGGCTGCTCTACCTGGATCGCACCATCTTCACGTTCTACTCCGTGGTCTTCGTCCCCTACATCGCCATCTCTTTGGCGATGGCGGTCGCGGCCATGCTCGGGCCCGCTGACGCGCCCCCCGAACGGCGCCGGTGGGGAGCCATCGGCGCGGGTGGCGTGGTGATGCTCGCCGTCATCCTGGCCTGGTGGTTCTACCCCATCTGGACAGGCGAGACCCTCCCCTACGCCCAATGGCAGTGGCGGATGTGGATGCCCACCTGGGTCTAGTGCCCGGGTCGATCTAGCGTTCGGGGCAGTCCTCGAGCGTGCCCTCGGGCACCAGGCAGAGGCCGTAATCGATGACCGTCTTGCCGTAGGAATAGGGAGTGCTGTCGTCCAGGTAGCCGGTCGCCGCGGGCATCACCATGCGAATGCGCGTGGTCTGCATCTCGCCCAGGATCGTCGGGGCGATCGAGATGACAGTGCGATAGGGGTGCGTCTTCTCGCAGCTCTTGGCGACGCGTGCGCTGATCCTGATGTCCGGGTTCTTCACCCAACCCAGGGCGGTCTTCTGCCGGACGTAGGTGCGCGGTGATGCGGGATACTTCCAGCACTCGACGATCTCGGCCTTGACGACGGGCTCGACGAAGTCCGTGCACGAGTACGTCGAGTCCTGCAAGCCCTCCTCCCACTGGCAGACCGCCAGTGGCGCAGCCTGGGCGGCGGAGGCCATGGGCCAGGCAAGCGCGGTGGCAGCCCCGACGAGCAGGGCGACAGCGGGACGGACGAGGGACATCAGGGTTCCTTCGGATCGGGACCCGATCACGCTACGCGAGCGACCCGCGACGCGTCGACCCGAGTTGGCCCGTGGCGCTCAAAAGCCCGGGATTCCGAGGGGAATCCCGGGCTGAGTGGAGCTGAGGGGATTTGAACCCCTGACCCCCTCGATGCGAACGAGGTGCGCTACCGGACTGCGCTACAGCCCCGATGACAGACGCGGAGCCTATCAGCCGCTGCGCCCGTGGCGATCACGCCGTCTGGTCGAAGACCTCGTCCCAGCGCGCAGTCTGCGGGACCGCTGGCTGCACCGGCCGGCGTGGCTCGGCATCGACATCAGGAGTTGACGGCACGGGCCTCATGCGCTGGCGTTGACGACGAGCCTCGCGTGATGCGGTCGAACGCTCAAGGGCGCGCTGCGACTCGGTGCGCACGCGCACGCGATGCGCGATGACCACACCCGCGGCGAACACGACGAGCAAGAGGATGGCAGCGCTCACCCACCATCCGCTCACGTAGCCCAGGGCCCATGCTCCCGCGGTTGCGGCGACAAGGGTCGCCAGTGCGCCCAGGACGATCGTGCGCCGCCGGGCAGCGAGTGCGGACGCTGGACGATCATCAGTCTCCGGCATGCGCGCCAGGGCACCCATCGCGGTGCGGTGGCGCTCGATGCGGCGCGCCTGGTCATCGTCATGGCGACGCAGCCACATGGGAATGAGAACCGCGGCCCACAGGGCGACGATGGCGACGTACAGAAGGCCCGTCACGAGTGGGACGCTATGCGTCACTCCTGCCACATCCGGGTAATGACGCCCCGAGGGACGTTCGTGTCGCGGCGGGCTAGCCGCCGGCCGAGACCCGCTGCTGGCGCCAGCGCGCGAGCAGACCCCCGGGCACCTCATCGGCACACAGGGCGTAGGTCGAGTGATCGCGCCAGTCGCCATCGATGTGGAGGTAGCGCAGCCGCATGCCCTCAAAGCGGAAACCGAGCTTCTCGACGACGCGCAAGGAGGCGGCATTCTCGGGGCGGATGTTGATCTCGATCCGGTGCAGGCCGACGGCCGTGAAGCAGTGATCGGTCGCCATGGCCACCGCAGTCGGCATGACTCCCCTTCCGGCGTATCGCTGGTCGATCCAGTAGCCGATGTAGCCGCTGAGCAGCGAGCCGCGCGCGATGCCACCCACCGTGACCTGCCCGATGAACGTGCCTTCAAAGGTCAGCGCGAAGGGAAGCGAGCGACCCTCGCGCGCTTCCGCGCGTGCCCGACGCACCATCGCGCCATAGGTGTGGGGTACGTCGCGATCATTCAGGGGCACGGTCGCCTCCCAGGGCCGAAGCCATGAGGCATTGCGCGTGCGAACGTCGCGCCACGCCGTCGCATCGCGCATGCGCAGCGGGCGCAGGCCGACCGGGCCCTCCTGCAGTCGCGCCGGCCATCCCGCCGTCACGACGGCCTCGTCCAGTGGCCCCGGCGACCGCCGGTCTTCTCGATGAGCCTCACATCGGTGATGACCGCGGCCGGGTCGACCGCCTTGACCATGTCGATCAACGCCAAGGCGGCCACGGACACGCTGGTGAGCGCCTCCATCTCCACTCCCGTGCGATCAGCGGTGCGCACGGTTGCCTCAATGGCGACGTGGTCGTCGTGGACCGCGAGTTCGACCGTGACGCCGTGGATGGCGAGGGGGTGGCACAGCGGAACGAGGTCGGGAGTGCGCTTGGCCGCCTGGATGCCGGCGATGCGCGCGACGGCGAGGGCGTCGCCCTTGGGCACCCCTGCCCCGCGCAGCAGTCCGACGACCTCGGCCGACACCAGCACTCGCCCCGCGGCGGTCGCCGTACGGACCGTGACGTCCTTATCGGACACATCAACCATGCGCGCGGCGCCCGTGTCGTCCAGGTGCGTGAAGCCGTCGGTCATCTGGGCCATCCTCAGTCGTCGGGCGACAGGTCGATGAGTTCGAGCCGATCACCCTGCTCGATGCGCGTGACCTCGGGTGGGATCACCGCCAGGGCCTGCGCACGCGCGAGCCCTCCGAGGATATGCGAGCCCTGCGCGCCTTCGGGCAAAGCGGTCACGCCCTCGTCATCGGCCTCGACCGTGACTCGCGCGAACTGCGTCTTGCCCGCCGGCGACGTGAAGGCCCGCCCGCACCGGGCATCGATGCGTGCTCGATCGACCCAGGAGCAGCCCCGCATGCGCCGGATCAGCGGTCGCGCGAAGACCTCGAACGATACGTAGGCACTGACTGGATTGCCGGGCAGCGTGATGATGGGCGTCGCCCCCACGCGACCCAGGCCCTGCGGCATGCCGGGCTGCATGGCGACCTTGACGAACTCCACGCTCCCCGTCTGCGACAGCACGGCCTTGACAGTGTCGTAGGCACCCATGCTCACCCCGCCGGTGGAGATGATCAGGTCGGACCTTTGCGCCTCGAGCTCGAGCGCCGCGCGCAGAGCGGCCTCGTCGTCGCGCACCGGCCCGGCACGATGCGGGATGCCGCCTGCTTCGGTGACCGCGGCCATGAGCATGAAGGAATTCGAGTCGGCGATGCGGCCCTCCTCGAGGGGCTGGCCCGGCTCCACGAGCTCGTCGCCGGTCGAGAGCACGGCCACGCGCGGACGCGGATGCACCAGGACATCCCCGCGACCCGCGGCCGCGAGCAGCGCGATCTGCCTCGACGTGACAATGGTGCCGGCCGGCACCAGCGGGTCGCCCTCGCGGACATCCTCGCCCCGCAGGCGCACGTGCGCTCCGGCATCCGGGGCGCGCGAGACCGACACCACCTCGATACCGCCATCGGTCCATTCGACGGGCACCACCGCATCAGCTCCCGCGGGAATGCGCGCGCCGGTCATGATGCGCACGGCACTCCCTGGCTCTACGGCACGACTCGGCAGGTGACCGGCAGCGACGTCGTCGATGACGCGCAGCGACACGGGCGACTGCTCCGCGGCCCCCTCGAGGTCGACCGCTCGCACGGCGTAGCCGTCCATGGAGGTGTTGTCGAACGACGGCAGCGGCCACGCTGCGGTGACCTCCTCGGCGAGGACGCAACCCAGGGCCTCGAGCAGCGGCACGCGAACCGGGGTCAGGGCAGCGCCGAGCGCGAGGGCCGCGCTGCGGTGCTCGTCGACGGTGCGCACGCCTACGGGCCTTCGGAGTCGAGCACCGTCGGAAGCCATGCGCGAAGGGCGGGGCCGAGGTCGTCGCGGTCGAGCGCGAGCAGGATGTTGGCCTGCAGGTAGGACAGGCGATCACCGGTGTCGTAGCGACGGCCGTCGAACAGCACTCCGCTGACTCCCCCGCCCTCGGCGACCGGCATTCGCGCCAGCTCGCGCAGCGCGTCGGTCAACTGGATCTCGCCGCCGCGACCTGGCCGGGTGCGCGCGAGTACGGCGAAGACCGCGGGGTCGAGGACATAGCGACCGATGACGGCGAGGTTGCTCGGCGCCTCCTCGACAGCAGGCTTCTCGATGAGATCGGTGACGGCAAGCACGTCGTGCGTGTCGGTCGGCTGGACCGCCGCGCACCCGTAGAGGGAGATCTGATCGGACGGCACCTCCATGAGGCACAGCACCGAGCCGCCGCGCTGCTCGCGCACGGCGATCATGCGCGCAAGTACGGGATCGCGCGGATCGATGAGGTCGTCACCGAGGAGCACAGCGAAGGGCTCATTGCCCACGTGACGCTCGGCGACGAGCACGGCGTGCCCCAGGCCGAGCGGGTCACCCTGCCGGACGTAGTGGATGTTGGCCAGGTCATTGGATGCCGCGACGAGATCGAGTCGATCCTGGTCCCCCTTCGCCTCGAGGGCCGCCTCCAACTCGACGTTGCGGTCGAAGTGGTCCTCGAGCGGGCGCTTGCTGCGGCCGGTGATAACGAGGATGTCGTCGAGCCCGGCGCCGACGGCTTCCTCGACGACGTATTGGATCGAGGGCTTGTCGACGATGGGCAGCATCTCCTTGGGAGTGGCCTTGGTCGCCGGGAGGAATCGCGTGCCGAGGCCCGCCGCCGGGATCACCGCTTTGGACACGCGCACCCCCACACCCTAGGAGAATGGGGCGGTGTCGTCAGCCGAGGCCAAGGAGATGCTGCGATCCCTCGTGCGCGCGGCCCGGCGGCAGGGGCCCGGCGCCGATGCGCAGGCACTGGCGGCTCAGTGCCTGGCCTTCGTCGAGGGACTCACGGGGCCGATGCGCGTGACCTGCTACGCCTCCTACGGCACCGAGCCCGGCACGGCACCACTGCTGCGGGGCTTGGCCGATCGCGGCTTCGAGGTGCTGGTGCCGCGCGTGGTGGGCGATGACCTCGAGTGGGCGCTCCACGGCGGTGCTACCGCCGTATCGCCCATCGGCATCGAGGAGCCCGTCGGCGACAGCGTGCCGCTGATGCCGCTGCGCGCGATGCTGATTCCCGCTCTCGCGACCGGCGTCGATGGGGCGCGCCTGGGCAAGGGCGGCGGCTACTACGACCGGGTGCTGGACTCACTGCCCGACGAGCATCGTCCGGTGCTGGCCGCCATCGTGCGCGACGAGGATGTCCTGCCGGCCGGGACGGTGCCGAGCGAGGCACACGACCAGCGCGTGGACGTCATCATCACGCCCACGCGCGTCATCGAGTGTTCTAGCGACTGAACACGGTCAGCCCGAGGGCTAGCCCGGCGGCGACCGCAGCCACGCAGGCCGCGACGGAGGCAATCACGTTGACGACCGCGGTTCCGCGCCGGCCTTCCCGAGCCAGCACGAGCGTGTCGAGTGAGAACGTCGAAAAGGTCGTCAAGGAGCCGCAGAAGCCGACGCCCATGAGCAGCAGCAGCGGGGACTCCGATGATCCTGCCGCGAGGAAACCCAGCAGGAAGGACCCCGAGACATTCGCAATGAAGGTGGCAAACGGGAAACGAGGAGTGCGCCAGTGGGCGAGCAGGAAGCGACCCATCGCACCCACGGCTCCGCCGAGGGCGACCATGGCCACGAGGTACAGCTGAGTCACGCCTCTGCCCGCCGACCGCGCAATGCGCCACCGACCTCGAAGCCGGCCCACAGCGACACAAGGGAGCCTCCCAGTGATGCCACGAGGTAGGCGACGCCCAGCAGCACCGAGCCCTCGACGGTCACCAAGACGACGTCAAGGGCGAAGGCCGAGAAGGTCGTGAACCCGCCGAGAACTCCCACGGCGAGGAAGGGACGCCACAGACTCCCCTCACCCACGTGGGCCAGGACGTAGGAAGCGAGGAGGCCCATCAATAGGCACCCCACCACGTTGACGCACAAAGTGGCATAGGCAAAGGACAGGTCGACTACCGCAAAGGCGACATCGACCCCCCATCGGGCCAGCGCGCCGAGGGCGCCGCCGACGGCTACCGCCGCGAAGGCGTGGACGCGCGGCGGGTCGTGCGCGGTCATGGATCAGGCGTCGCGGCGCTGGAAGAGGATCAGCGCGGGTACAGCCAGCACGAGGAACCACAGCAGGAACACGCCCATGTGGCCCCAGGCATCGAGGCCGGTGGCGTTGACGCCCGCCGTGGCACCCGTGAAGGGCAGCACCCAGTCGATCCAGGACCACTCCAGGACGAGGGCGACCGCCCCGATGATCGGCTCGACGATGACCGCGAGAACGATCGGCAGGATGATGCCCAGCGGTTGATTGCGCGTCAGGGCGGTAATAGCGAATGCCATCAGCACGAAGATGACGATGTAGGTGACGCCGAGAAGGCCGGGCAGCCCCAGTGCTGTTGTCTCCCACACGAAGCCCTTGCCCCCCAGGGCATTGCCCAGGGCTTGGCCCATCACCATCGCGGCGATGGCCAGGACGGCCGCGACGACGATCACTGCGATCACCATGAGCGCCTTGGCGACGAAGATCGGGGTGCGGCGCGGATAGATCGACAGTGTCGTGCGGATCAGCCCGTGGCGGTACTCCTGCCCGAAGGACGCTGCACCGATCGTGCACAGGACCGCGGCGGTCAGCGGCAAGAACCCCGCGAATCCGCCCGGTCCAGCGCCATCGGGCGGCCCGCCGGCATCGGGTCCCGACGCGATGATGATCCAGGTGACGAAGAGGGCGAGCCCCGCTGGCACCAGGGCACCGAGGGCGATGAGGGCCCACGTGGACTTCACCGTGGTGATGCGCACCCATTCGTAGCGCAGCGGCCCAGCGAGCCCGCTCATGACGTCTCTCCGAACGCGAACTGCTGTCCGTCGCCCGTGAGCTCCATGAAGGTCTCCTCGAGGCTCGCCTTGCGTTGCGTCAACTCGCGGAGCGCGACGCCGGACTCGAAGGCGAGTCGCCCGACATCGTCGGTCGACAAGCCGACCACGGCAAGCCCGTCGTCACCCTCGCGATCCGCGGTGCCCCCCGAGGCTCGGATGGCCTCGGCCAGCCGCCCGGGGTCAGCGCTGCGTACGAGGACGTCACTGCGCTGAGAGACAAGCTCGTCAAGCGTGCCATCGGCCATGAGCTTGCCTCGAGCAATAACGACGACATGCTGCGCCATCAACTGCATCTCGGTGAGCAGGTGGCTGGAGACCAAGACCGCGTGCCCCTGCGCGGCGTAGCCGCGAAGGAACTCGCGAAGCCACTGGATCGATTGCGGATCGAGACCGTTGGCGGGCTCGTCAAGCATCAGGGCCTGCGGGCTCGCGAGCACGGCACCAGCGAGCCCGAGTCGTTGCGCCATGCCGAGCGAGAAGTCCTTGGGCCGCTTGTTGGCGACTTCTGTCAGGCCGACCATGGCGAGCACCTCATCGATGCGCGAGCTCGGCAGCTTGGCGTCGGTCGCCAGCATGCGCAGGTGGTCACGCGCGGTGCGACCAGGCAGGAAGGGACGGGCATCGAGGTGCGTGCCCACGACCTCGCTCGCGTGGGGATGGTTGATGAGAGGCTTGCCGTTGAAGAGCGTGCTGCCGTCTCCGCGGTCGAGCCCCAGCATCAGCCGCATGGCCGTCGACTTGCCGGCGCCGTTGGGACCGAGGAACCCGGTGACCACGCCGTCAGGTACCTCGAAGGACAGGTCGTCGACCGCGCGGACCGAGCCGAAGGACTTGCCCAGGCCCTGGGCCACGATCGCCATGCCGTGACACTAGTCGGGGCGCCCGGCTCGCGGGCGGCGGAGTCCACATGCATCGCTTAGCACTCAAGGCTCCCGAGTGCTAACCTTGGTGCTGACCTGGGAGGACCCGTGCCGACGTACGAATACGCCTGCGCCGACTGCGGCCACAACCTCGAAGCCGTCCAGTCGTTCAGCGACGACCCCTTGACCGTGTGCCCGGAGTGCGGCGGCACCTTGCGCAAGGTCTTCGGGAATGTCGGGGTTGTCTTCAAGGGCTCGGGTTTCTACCGCACCGACTCGCGGAAATCCTCCGACTCGGGCTCATCCGCAACAAAGGATGCGAAGTCCGACTCCACGGGAGCCAGCAAGGCGGAGTCGACGACCTCATCGACGACCGGATCGACGAGCTCGGGCTCGACCACTCCCTCGCCAACCGGGTCCAGCGCCGCCTGACCTGTGGACAGGCGCCGTCGCCGCCATCCATTCGCCGCTAGCGTCCACGACCCATGGACGCGCGCACGATGCGACGACGCTTCGGCTATCTCCTGCGACGGTTCCGCCGGCCGATCGCCGCATCCCTTGCCTTTGTGACCGTGCTCGGCGCACTGTCGGTCCTGCGTCCGGCACCGCCCGCGACCATGGACCTGCTGATTGCCGCTCGCGACCTCCCGGCCGGCACCGTCCTCGAGCCGGCCGACGTCACCTCCCGCGCCTTCGCGCTGGACTCAACGATCCCGGGGGCGATCACCGACGTGGCGCAGGCGAGCGGACGCACCCTCAGCGCACCGATGGCGGCCGGCGAACCGCTGACACCGTCGAGACTGGTCGATGCCGCGATGTCGTACGACCGGGGGACCTTCGCCGTACCGGTCCGGCTGGCCGAGGCCGACGTGGCCGGACTCCTTGCCCCGGGAATGCTCATCGACGTCGTGCGTGCGACCCGCGGCACCCCGGAGGTCGTGGCCGACGGGGTGCGCGTCATCACCGTGCCGCGTCGACCGACCGCGGGTTCCTTCATCGGCTCGGCAGGGAGCGCAGCGAGTAGCCTCATCCTCGTCGCCGCGGATCGAACTACGGCGATCCGGCTCGCAGCGGCCGGCACCGATGGCAACCTCGCCGTCATCCTCAGGTGAGGTCGCCCGCACCCAAGGGAGAGGTCATGATCAAGGGGTTCAAGGAGTTCGTCTTCCGCGGCAACGTCATCGACCTCGCCGTCGCGGTTGCCGTCGGCACCGCGCTCGCCGCGCTGGTAGCCGCCATCACCAAGTCGCTCATCGAGCCCATTGTCGGCTGGATCCTCAGCCTCGTCGGCGGCAGCGATGGCATCGGCGGCACGATCACCCTCGCCCCGGGCTACGAGGTCAACTTCGCCCTGCTGGTCGGCGGGTTCATCACCTTCTTCGTCACGCTGGCCGCCATCTACGTCTTCTTCGTGGCGCCGATGAACAAGTACCGGCAGATGACCGGCCAGGCCGAGGTGGACGCTCGGCCCGCCGACGTCAAGCTGCTCGAGGAGATCCGCGACCTGCTCCAGCAGCAGGCCAAGGGGGGTTCCGCCGGCTGACTACGGGGCGCGGGTTGCGGTCCGCTCCCTCAGCGCCGGGCAGTCATGTCAGCACACTCGCCCGGCTCAGACAGCGGATGCGGACTGCTGCAGGTAGTTGTCGTAGAGACGCTCGAAGATCAGCGGCGGCACGAGCGGCAACTCCCGGATGCGCACGCCGGTGGCATCGGCGACGGCGTTGGCGATAGCCGGGGCCACCGGGTCGATGGGCGACTCCGCACATCCCTTCGCTCCAAAGGGGCCGACCGTGTCCTCGTCATCGGCGAAGA
>CAINGG010000201.1 GCA_903848435.1 uncultured Actinomycetes bacterium
CGCCCGAGCATCGACCGTCGCTGGTGTCGCGCGACCTGCGCGGACTTGTCGATGAGCATCCGCGCGTCGAGCGCGTCGACGAGTCGGTGTGGCAGGCGCGCCAATCGCGGGCCGAGGTGCGGGGCGATTCGATCGAGTTGACCTTCGGCGCCACGCCGAACGCCTGGGAGGACGCGCTGCGCTGTGCATGCGCCGCCGCGTGGTCTGGGCTCGCCGTGCGCACGGATGCTGCGGTGGCCGCGCTGCAGGCTTGAGCATGGAACGCCCCTCGCGGGCGAGCGCGTCCCGGCTAGGGTGGGACGGCGTTCCCGCCCCTGGAGGTCTCACATGAAGGACACGCTCAAGCCCTATCTCGACATGGCCACGGCCATCACCCAAGCGACCGTGGCGAAGGCCGTCGAGAGCGCCCAGGGGATCATCGCGCGCAATGCGCCCGGCTCGGACGTGCTCGACCAGGCCCAGATCGGATCGCTCGGGCTGGTCTCCATCAACGTCGGCGGCGATCAGGACTTCACCGATGACACCGGAGCCGAGGCCCCCGAGGAAGCCGCTGCCGCCGAGGGCAAGGGGAAGGCCAGCGGCAAGGCCAAGGGCAAGGGGAAGGGGAAGGGCAAGGGCAAGGGGAAGTCCAAGGAGGCCGCGGCGGACGACGCGAGCGGCTCGGACGTGCTCGACCAGGCACAGATCGGATCGCTGGGCCTGGTGTCGTTCAACCTGGGCGGTCGCCAGGGCTTCATCGACGACCAGGGCGCCGAGGTCGTCGCTGCGCTGGAGGCCGAGATCGCCGCGCTGCGCGCGGATGTCGCCAACCTCGCCGAGGCGCTCGTCGCGATCGGCGTCGTCGAACTCGAGCACATGGCCGTGTTGCCCCGCCGGGGTCGCCGGCGAGCGCCGGCCAAGAAGGCGGCGAAGAAGGCGGCGAAGAAGGCCCCGGCCACGAAGGCCGCGAAGAAGCCCGCCGCTCGGAAGGCGGCGAAGAAGGCGCCGGCCAGGAAGGCCCCCGCGAAGAAGGCCCCGGCCAGGAAGGCCCCTGCCACGAAGGCGGCGAAGAAGGTCGCCAGAAAGTCCGTGAAGAAGGCTCCGGCGCGGAAGGCCGCGCGGAAGGCTCCGCCGAGACGTCGCGCGGTGGCCGACGACGACTGACCGACGGCCTGCGAGGTAGCGTGGGGGCATGCCCGACGAGTCGCGCCAGGACGACGCAGCCCTCCTCGATGCGCTGCGTCCCTACCTTGCGCTCCTGTCCGGGATCATCGAAGTTTCCGCCGGCAAGGCCGCGGGACTCGCGCAATCGGTGATGACCCAGGGGGTCGCGACCGGGGCTGAGGCCAGCCAGCGCGTCGTGGCGATCACGTCAGCGGGCCTGGATCCCGAGCAGTTCGCCGCAGCCGTGCGCGATGAGGTCGATCGCGCGGTGCGGCGCCTGGGCTTCGTGCGTGCCGATGAGGTCACGTCGTTGCGCCGGCAGATCGAGCGGCTCGAGTCCGAGGTCGACCAACTGCGGGTGCAGGTGTCCGATCTCGGGGCAGCGCCCGCGGGCGATGGCGGGGAGCCCACTCAGCACAAGAAGCCCAAGAAGAAGTCGAAGAAGAAGGGCGAGGACGCACAGTGACGTCGATCCCCGAGGCCGGTCGCCCCGTCCAGCCGGACCTGCCGTTGGCGGTGCCCGCCTGGCTGCCCCCGGTCGAGCCCACGGGCGACCCTCGGGTCGACGCGGCCCTCGATCGACTGAGCGAGCTCGAGTCGACGCCCGTCGTCGAACATGTCGAGATCTTCACCGACGTGCACGCTCGTCTGACCGGAGCGCTGGCCGACCTCGGCGATGAGGCTGACCCGGTCGCCGAGGGCGGCGACCCGATCCCGCAGGACAGCCCGCATCCATCCCCGCGGTGACACGCCGGCGACTCGACGCCGAGCTCGTGCGCCGGGGCCTGGCCCGCTCACGCGAGCAGGCGCGTGCTCTCGTCGAGGCTGGGCGCGTGCACGTCCGCGGTGTCGTAGCCACCAAGCCAGCGACCATGGTCGATGACGCTGAAGCGCTCACCGTCGAGTCCGATGACAGCGACCCCGGCTACGCCTCTCGGGGTGCGTGGAAGCTTGCCGGAGCACTCGAGCGCATGGGCGGCCCTGATGTTCGGGGGAGGCGCTGCCTCGATGCGGGAGCCTCGACCGGTGGCTTCACGGACGTCTTGTTGCGCGCCGGAGCCGACCACGTCGTCTGCGTCGACGTGGGCTACGGCCTCCTCGACTGGAGACTGCGCACTGACGACCGCGTGACCGTTCTCGACCGCACCAACGTCCGGATGCTGCAGCCTGCCGACCTGCCCTACGCACCCGACGTCATCGTGGCTGACCTGTCCTTCATCTCCCTTGAGCTCGTCCTGCCGGCCCTCTTTGCCTGCGCTGCCCCAGGGGCCGACGTCGTTCCCATGGTCAAGCCGCAGTTCGAGGCGGGCCGTGAGGCCGTGGGCTCAGGTGGGGTTGTGCGTGAGATCGCGCCCCGCATCGAGGCGGTCCGTAGGATCGCTGCGACGGCGTACGGCATGGGGTGGGGAACCCAGGCGGTCGCGGCGAGCCCCCTACCGGGCCCGAGCGGCAACGTGGAGTTCTTCCTGTGGCTGCGTCGTGGCGCCCCGCCACCCGATGACGGGCGCATTGCCGAGATCGTGGAGGCCGGACCGTGAGCACACACCCGCGTGCCGTGCTCCTCGTGACCAACTCGCGTCGCGACGAGGTGCGCGAGTTTGCCGTGGCCATCACCCGATCCCTTCGTGATGCCGGCATTGATGTGCGCATGGGCCGTGACGAGATCAACGAGTTCAACGATCGCGGAGATGGCCAGGGCGTGTCGTGGATCCCGATCGATCCAGACGAGCACGGCGCCGACGGTTGCGAACTCGTCATCGTGCTGGGCGGAGATGGGGCGATCCTGCGTGGCGCCGAGCGCGCGCGAAGCGCCGGAGTGCCGCTGCTCGGCATCAACCTCGGACGCGTTGGCTTCCTCGCCGAGGCCGAACGCGAGGATGCGGATGAAGTGGTGCACGCCATCGTCGAGCGCAACTGGCAGACGGAGGAGCGCACGACGCTCGATGTGAGCATGCACGTCGGGGGAGTGGAAGCCTTCCGCACCTGGGCACTCAACGACGTCAGCATCGAGAAGGCCGCGCGCGAGCACATGGTCGAGATCCTGGTCGAGATCGACGGGCGACCCGTGTCGCGGTGGGGCTGTGACGGGGTGGTGTGCGCGACACCCACCGGCTCGACCGCCTACGCGTTCTCGGCCGGTGGACCCGTCGTGTGGCCGGAGGTCGAGGCACTGCTGGTCGTCCCGATCAGCGCCCACGCGCTCTTCGCGAGACCGCTCGTGGTGTCGCCGTCGAGCGTGATCGCGCTGGAGCTACCCGACCCGGCCACCCATGCCGTGCTGTGGGCCGATGGCCGACGTTCGGTCGACGTTCCGGCTCATGCGCGCGTGGAGGTGCGCCGCCACGCTGAGCCGGTGCGCCTGGCGCGGCTGCACCGCGGCCCCTTCGCCGATCGGCTCGTGGCGAAGTTCGACCTGCCGGTCGAGGGGTGGCGAGGGCGCAGGTGATCGTCGGACTGGCCATCCGCGGTCTCGGGGTCATCGACGACGCCGAGATCGAGCTCGGTCCCGGGCTCACGGCCATCACGGGGGAGACCGGCGCCGGCAAGACCATGGTGCTGACGGGCCTGTCGCTCCTGCTGGGCGAGCGCACCGACTCCGGCACGATCGGGCCCGCACATGACACCGCCGTGGCCGAGGGCACCTTCGTCGTCGGGGACGACGTCCGGCCGGCCATCGACGCCATGCTCGAGGATTCTGGCGGGCGCTGGGACGCGGATGGCTCACTGATCGTGGCTCGCACGGTCTCGCGCGAGGGTCGCAGCAGGTCGCACCTGGGCGGGCGCTCCGTGCCTGCGGCGACCTTGGCGGATGTCGGCAGGCTGCTGGTCGCCGTCCACGGGCAGGACGATCAGCACCGACTCCTGCATGCGCACCACCAGCGCCAGGCCCTTGATCGTTTCGCGGGGCACGACCTGACGCGAGCAGCCGAGGACTACCGTGAGGCGTACGCCGCACTCGTCGACATCGATGCGCGATTGCGCGACATCATCGAGAACGCCCGTGAGCGGGCCCGTGAGGCCGAGGATCTGCGCGACACGCTCGCCCTCATCGAGTCGGTGGCTCCGCAGTCGGGGGAGGAGGAGGCGCTGCGCGTCGAGAGCGAGCGCCTCGCGCACCTCGACGATCTGGTGCAGGCCGCCGCTCTTGCCCGCGATGCACTGACCCAGGCCGCTGACGTGGGAGCGGCGGGCTTGGTGGCGCAGGCAGAAGTGGCCCTCGCGCGCGTGTGCGATCGAGATCCGCAACTCAATGAAGCACGCGAGAGAATGGTCCGGGCGAATGCCGAGCTGGA
>CAINGG010000202.1 GCA_903848435.1 uncultured Actinomycetes bacterium
CCTCGGCGACGAAGTTGGACAGCATGCGATGCAAGGTGGCCTTGGGCAGTCCGGTCTCGCGGGCCAGCATCTGCAGGGAGACGAACTCATCCTTGGCGGCGATGAGCTCGAGCAGGGCGAACATGCGCAGCACCGGGCTGGAGCCGTGCAGGCGCGGGCCATCGGCGAGGGCAGGTGTCGCCATCATCCCTCCGAGTTCCATTTTTCGGACCGTATCATCCCGTTTATTTGGATGAATCCATTGACCCTAGTGTGCCCCCTCATTACGTTGTGCACCAGATCACAGCGGCAATGATTCCTCGGGCCAGGCGTTAAAACAATATAGTCAAGTCAGATTAGTGAGAATAGGAGCACTCATGGCGGCCAGCAGGACCGTGGCGGAGGGCGTCACCAAGATGACCCCGTCGGAGGCGTTCGTCGAGACGCTTGTCTCGTACGGCGTCACCGACATGTTCGGCATCATGGGCTCGGCATTCATGGATGCCATGGACATCTTCGCCCCCGCAGGTATCCGACTGATTCCTGTCGTGCACGAGCAGGGTGCCGCGCACATGGCCGACGGCTACGCGCGCTCCAGCGGCCGCCATGGCGTCGTCATCGCGCAGAACGGCCCCGGCATCAGCAACTGCGTCACGGCCATCGCCGCCGCGTTCTGGGCGCACACGCCGGTCGTCATCGTCACGCCCGAGACCGGCACGATGGGTCAGGGCCTCGGCGGTTTCCAGGAGGCGCAGCAGCTCCCGATGTTCCAGGAGTTCGTGAAGTACGCCGGCCACGTCAACAACAACAAGCGCATGGCTGAGATCACCGCCCGCTGCTTCGATCGCGCGATGCGCGACATGGGCCCGACCCAGCTCAACATCCCCCGCGACTTCTTCTACGGCGAGATCGAGGTCGAGATCCCCAAGCCGCTCCCCCTCGAGCGGGGACCCGGCGGCGGACACGCCCTCGACCAGGCGGCCGAGATGCTCGCCAACGCGCAGTTCCCGGTCATCGTGTCCGGTGGCGGCGTGGTCATGGCCGACGGCGTCGATGCGTGCAAGGCACTCGCGGAGCGCCTGGGTGCCCCCGTCGTCAACAGCTACCTGCACAACGACTCGTTCCCCGCGAGCCACCCGCTCTGGACCGGCCCCCTTGGCTACCAGGGTTCCAAGGCAGCGATGAACCTCATCTCGAAGGCCGACGTCGTACTCGCGCTCGGCACCCGGCTCGGGCCGTTCGGCACGCTGCCGCAGCACGGCATGGACTACTGGCCGAAGAACGCCAAGATCATCCAGGTCGATGCCGACTCCGACCAGATCGGCTTGGTCAAGAAGGTGACGGTCGGTATCTGCGGCGATGCCAAGGAAGCGGCCGAGGCACTGCTCGAGCGCATCGGCGGCCGCACGCTCGCGAGCGACGCGACCAAGGAGCAGCGCGCTGCCGAGATCAAGGCCCAGAAGGAAGCATGGGAGAAGGAGCTCACCGACTGGATCCACGAGACCGACCCCTTCAGCCTCGACATGATCGCCGAGGCCGAGAAGGAGGAGGGCAACTGGCTCCACCCCCGCCAGGTCCTGCGTGAGCTGGAGAAGGCGATGCCCCCGCGGGTCATGGTCTCCACCGATATCGGCAACATCTGCGCGGTCTCCAACTCCTACCTCCGCTTCGAGGAGCCGCGCTCCTTCTTCGCGCCGATGAGCTGGGGCAACTGCGGCTACTCCCTGCCGACGATGATCGGGGCCAAGGCCGCCTCCCAGGACCGTCCCGCGGTGGCCTACGCCGGCGACGGCGCCTGGGCCATGAGCATGGGCGAGATCCTCACCGCGGTGCGCCACGACATCCCCGTCACGGCGGTCGTCTTCCACAACCGCCAGTGGGGCGCCGAGAAGAAGAATCAGGTCGACTTCTACTCGCGTCGCTTCGTCGCTGATGAGCTCATCAACCCGAGCTTTGCCGACGTGGCCCGCTCCATGGGCGCCGAGGGCATCACGGTCGACAAGCTCGAGGATGTCGGTCCGGCGCTCAAGAAGGCCATCGACATGCAGATGAATGACCGCAAGACCACGGTCATCGAGATCATGTGCACGCGCGAGCTCGGCGATCCCTTCCGCCGCGATGCACTGAGCAAGCCCGTGCGCTTCCTCGACAAGTACAAGGACTACGTCTGAGCGCCACCATGGCACCAGGCCGTCTGCGGGAGCGCTGGCTCCGGCAGACGGCCGATGCCGGCCTGCGCATCGCGCTCGCAGACGGCGATGATTCCCGCGCTGTCGACGCTGCCCGTCACCTGGCCGCGTCCGGGATCACGCCCGTGCTCATCACCAGCGAGCGTGGCCGGGCCGAAGACGGGATCGACGTGCTCGATCCGCGCGATCCCGGACCGCAGGTGGCCGCCGTGGTCGCCGAGGCCGTCGACGCGCAGGCCCGCAAGCGCGGCCTCGATCGGGCCGAAGCGGCCGCGCTCGCCGTCGACCCGCTGATGGTCGGCGTCTCGAGTGTGCGAGCGGGTAGCGCTGACGGTTGCGTAGCTGGGGCTTCGCGGGCCAGCGCTGATGTCGCGCGCGCCGCCTTGCGAGTGGTCGGCATGGCACCAGGCCGTACGACGCTCAGCAGTTCTTTCCTGATGGCCCTGCCCGATGGCCGCGCCTTCGCCTACGGCGACTGCGCCGTCGTGCCTGAGCCCGATGCCGAGCAGCTCGCTGACATTGCCATGGCTACCGCGGACACGTTTGCGGCCCTCACCGGGCACATACCCGTCGTTGCACTCCTGTCCTTCAGCACGAAGGGCAGCGCCGAGCACTCCTCCATCGACGTGATTCGCCGGGCCCTGGATCGCGTGCGCCAGGTGCGCCCCACTCTCGCCATCGACGGCGAGCTGCAGTTCGATGCGGCGGTAGTCCCCCACGTCGCGGACGCCAAGGCACCCGGGTCACCGGCCGCAGGGCGATCGAATGTCTTCATCTTCCCCAACCTCGCCGCCGCCAACATCGCCTACAAGATCACCGAGCGACTGGCCGGCGCGGAGGCCTACGGGCCCCTCTTCCAGGGCCTCGCCGCGCCGGTCAATGACCTCTCCAGGGGCTGCAGTGCTGAGGACATCTACAACATTTCAGCCATAACTGCCGTCCAGGCGGCATCCGGGGTCCAGCATGCCCCCGAGGGAGGCGAGTAGATGTCGATCGACAGCACGGCCATTGATCCCACGGCTGCGGGCTACGACCCCGACAAGATCGGCGGCATCACCCCCGAGGGTCCGGCGCGCTGGGTGCGATGGGGGAAGAGCCCGTGGATCACGCGGCTCCTGGCGCTGATCGCCTTCCTGTGCCTGTGGGCGTTCCTCACCATCTCGTGGGGCTGGAACGAAGACAAGCCCATCATGCTGCCCCTCTACCTGCCGTCGATTCCTTCGGTGTGGGACGCGTTTATCCAGTCCAACACCATTCATCCCATTGCGCCCGGGGTCGACAAGATGGTGGTCGGCGAGCAGGGCTACTACCTCTGGCAGCACCTGCTCGCCACACTCCAGCGCATCGGCCTGGGCCTTCTCTTCGCCATCATCGTCGGTATCCCACTGGGCCTGCTCATGGCCAACTTCAAGTTCATCAACACGGCGGCTGAGCCCTACATCAACTTCCTTCGCTCGCTGCCCCCGTTGGGCTACATCGGCCTCCTCATCGTCTGGTTCGGCATCGGCAACACCTCGAAGATCTGGTTGCTCTTCCTCGCAGCGTTCCCGCCCATCACGATCGCCACGATCGCGGGCGTACGCGGCATCAAGGAAGACCAGATTCACGCCGCCCAGACGCTCGGGGCAAAGCGGCACCAGATCGTCACCAGCGTGACGATCCCCGCTATCTCCCCGGATCTCATCACCGGCATCCGCGTCGCGGTCGGGTTCGCCTGGACCACCGTCGTGGCTGCCGAGCTCAACAACGGTATTCCCGGTATCGGCGGCCTCGCCTATCTCTCGGGTACCGAACTCAATACTCCGCTGACCATCGTCTGCATCATCGTGATCGGCATCACGGCGATCATCCTGGACAGCGGTATCAAGGCCTTGGAAAAGGTCCTCGTCCCATGGCGAGGAAAGGCCTGACGTCATGCACGGCACAGCAGTCCTAAACCAAGGAAAACCACAAGGAGGAACCCCCAGATGAAATTCTCCAAGCGCATGCTGGTTGCGAGCGCCGCTGCGGTCACCGCAGTCGTCCTCGCAGCCTGCGGTGGGTCGGGCGGTTCATCGGACTCGTCGGGTGGGGCTGCTGGCAGCTGCCCTCTCGGCGCGCCTGATGAGTCGATCACCACGACCGTCCGCATCGCGTACCAGAAGATCCCCAACGGCGATCTGGTCGTCAAGGATCAGAAGATCCTCGAGAACTGCATGCCCAAGGCCAACATCACGTGGAACGTCTTCGCCTCCGGCGGCGACGTCATCCAGGCCTACGGCGCTGGCTCGGTCGACATCGGCCTCACCGGCTCCAACCCTGCGGTCAAGGCCCTTTCGGCACCGCTCAACACCACGCTTCCCCCGACCGTCAACACCTGGATCTTCGACGTCATCGGCAAGGGCGAGTCGCTGGTCGTCAAGCCCGAGATCACCTCGGCCGAGGGCCTGAAGGGCACCAAGATCGCGACGCCGTTCAGCTCGACTTCGCACTACTCCCTGCTGAACTGGCTCGAGATGAACGGGCTGAGCGAGACCGACGTCGAGCTGGTCAACCTCGAGCCCGAGGCCATGGTGGCTGCGTGGCCGGACCTGGGCGGCGTCTTCGTGTGGGATCCCACGCTGAGCGAGCTCGTGAAGCAGGGTGGCGTCGTGCTGGCTTCGGCTGCTGACACTGCCGCTGCTGGCAAGCCGACCTACGACCTGGCCAACGGCGTCAAGGCATTCGTCGACGCCAACCAGCCATTCATGACGATGTGGGCCAAGGCGCAGAACTACGCCGTCAACCTCATCAACAACGATCCGGCAGCCGCCGCGGCCAGCATCTCGGCTGAGCTCGCTGTGCCGCCGGCCGATGTCGAGAAGATGTTCGCTGGCTACACCTACCTCGATGCCGCGAAGCAGGCTTCGCCTGACTGGCTGGGTGGAAAGCTCGCGATGGACTTCTTCGACACCGCGGAGTTCCTGTTGACGCAGGGCGCCATCGACGCCGTCAATACGCCGGAGGCGTACGCGGCGGGCGTCACCAACCAGTTCGCGGCGGAGGCGGCGAAGTAAATGCGACACGACAAGAGCTTGAAGATTCAGGACGTCCAGCAGTTCTTCGGGACCAAGGGCGCCCGCGTTCAGGCCTTGTCGACGATCAATCTGGTGATCGAGCCGGGGCAGTTCGTGTGTCTTGCCGGACCCTCTGGGTGCGGCAAGACCACGCTGCTCCGGCTCGTCGCCGGCTTCATGAGCCCGACGGAGGGCTCGATCACCATCGAGGGCAAGTCCGTCAAGGGGCCCGGCCCCGACCGAGGGATGGTCTTCCAGTCCCCCACCCTGTATCCCTGGATGACGGTGCGCGGCAATGTCGAGCTCGGCATGAAATACCAGGGCGTCAAGAAGGCCGAGCGCACGGACCAGTCCGATCGCTACCTGAAGATGGTCGGCCTCACCGACTTCGCTGCCCGCCGCCCCTACGAGCTGTCCGGGGGCATGCAGCAGCGCTGTCAGATCGCTCGCGTGCTGGCCAGCGACCCCGAATTCGTCCTCATGGACGAGCCCTTCGGGGCTCTCGACGCCCTCACGCGCGAGCGTCTCCAGGAAGAGCTCCTCACCATCTGGCGCCAGACGGGCAAGACGATCCTCTTCATCACGCACAGCGTCGAGGAGGCCGTCTTCCTGGGCTCGCGCGTGCTGGTCATGAGCCCTCGACCGGGCGAGATCGTCCTCGACGTGGAGTCAAACGTGACCCCTGAAGGCGTACCGGTCGCCGACCTGCGCTCCCAGCCGGAGTTCATCGCGCTTCGTGACCAGGTTCGGGACGCCATCCAGCACAGCCACCACTGACCAGCCGCTAGCCTGCGGGGCCATGACCTTCTCGATCGTTGCTCGCAACGACGATGGCACACGCTGGGGTGTCGCGGTAGCCAGCAAGTTCCTCGCGGCGGGCGCCGTCGTACCCGGTGTTCGTCCACCGATCGGCGCCATCGCCACCCAGTCCTTCGCCAACATGCGCTACCTCGCCGATGGATTCGCCCTGCTCGAGGGAGGACGCACCGCGCAAGAAGCGCTTGACGTCCTCGTCGCCGGGGACGACGGGCGCGCCCAGCGCCAGGCGGGGATCGTCGACGGTGCCGGTCGTGCCGCGACATTCACCGGCGATGAGTGCCTCGACTGGGCCGGCGGCGTCACCGGACCGGGCTACGCGATCCAGGGCAATATCCTCGTCGGCCCGCACGTGATCGACGCCATGCGCGAGGCCTACCTGAGCGACACGGGTGAGGATTTCGAGGTGCGTTTGCATGCCGCACTCCTGGCCGGGGATCGCGCTGGCGGTGACGCACGCGGGCGTCAGAGCGCCGCGTTGCTCATCGGCGGCGTTGGGGCGGGCTACGGCGGCGGCAGCGATATCGCCATGGACCTACGCGTCGACGATCATTCCGATCCGGTCGTCGAACTCGGCCGTCTCATGGGGATCCACGCCCTGCTCTTCGGCTCCCCGGAGACCACACTGCCCCTGGAAGGCGAGGTCGCCGCACGACTTCGACGCGCGCTCGACTCCCTCGGTTTCGACGACCCGGACCTCGAGCGGGCACTCGAGCGCGCGGCCGGCATCGAGAATCTCGAAGAGCGCCTGGTGCCCGGCGCCATCGACCCCGTCGTCCTCGCTTACCTGGAGGACCTGGCCCAACGCGCCTAGCCGCCCAGGAAGTCGAGGATGAGAGCGCTGGTGCGCTCGGGCTCGTCGTGGAGGACCCAGTGGGTCGCGTCGTCGAACCACTCCACGCGCACGTCATCGCACAGGTCGGCACTCGGCTGCACCATGGAGTCACTCAGGGCGACGTCCTTGCGGCCCCAGATGATCAACGTGGGCACGTGCACCCGCTTGTCAGCCAGGCGCCCGGGCCGACGGCGCACTGACGCGCGATACCAATTGAGCATGCCCTGGGCCGCACCCGGCTGCGCCCAGGCCTCGCGCAGGTGGGCGAGGTAGTCCGGCGTGAAGCTCCCGGGATTCGCCGTACCGGCGATCGCTCGGGAGAAGCGCTGGCGAGTACGTCGTCCGAAGGCTAGGCGTTCCGGCAGGGCCGGTACCTGAATGGCGAAGATGTACCAGCTCTTGCGCAGTTGCTTCCGGTTGCCGCGCACCTCGCGAGCGAACACGCTGGGGTGCGGCACGTTGATGACCACGAGCCGGCGCACGCGCTCCGGCCGCGTCAGGGCGAGCCACCACGCCACCGCCGCACCCCAGTCGTGGCCGACGACGTGCGCGGATTCCCGCCCCATGGCGTCGATGAGTCCGACGACATCGAGAGCCATCTCGTCAACGCTGTAGGCATCGATGCCCTCGGGCTTCTCACTGAGGTTGTAACCGCGCTGGTCGGGTGCGACGACGCGGTAGCCCGCCCGGGCGAGATCGGTGATGACACCGCTCATGCCGCGCCAGAACTCCGGGAAGCCATGCAGGGCAATGACGAGATCGCCGTCTGGGGGGCCGGCGATCGCGCAGTGAAGCCGGATGCCGTTGGTGACGATATCGCGGTGCTCGATCTCCACCCCGTCGATGACCTCGCGCACAGCCCGACCCTAGACCGCTGGGGAACGGCGTGCCTGATGACCGGCCAATGACCGGCTCAGCCGGCCCCGCGTGCGCACGTGGCACCTAGCGTCATCGGCGACGACGAACTGGGAGGCATCATGACGATCCGTCGGGCCATCGCATCCGCTCTCGCTGTCCTTGCGGGAGTCGGAGTACTCGTCTCCGCACCGACCATGGCGCAGGCAGCCCCGGCGGCCGAAGTTGCCACGCCGTCACCGCGCACAGCGCCCTCCGTCACATGGCAGTGGAGCTGGAGTGACGGAGGCACCCAGCACCGGCGGGCGTTCTCCAAGCGGGTCTACGGCTCCGCGTCGAATCTGCCCTATCTGGTCGTCACCAACGATTCGTGCGCGGCCGGGATCCTCATCAAGTTGCAGTTCCGCGAGAACGGCAGGTACTACACCGAGGACCGCGCCACGACCCGCGGATGCAACGCGGCTCGCCTGCACTTCAACCCCTACACGGAGTCGGGGCGATGGGCCGTAGGCGTCTACAAGGAGCGCCTGATCATTCCGGGCCTGGCCTACCACTACTTCACGATCGAGTACACGCGCTAGACGCACCGGGGTGCCCCGCCTGTGATGGGATGGCGGGGTGCCCGGGTCTGCCTTCTCCTTTTCGATCGGCACGCGCATGCCCGACGGCCACGGACGCACGGGCACCATCTCCACGCCACACGGCACGATCCGCACCCCTGCCTTCATCCCCGTGGGCACGAAGGCGAGCGTCAAGGCGACGCTCCCCGAGTCCGTCCGCGATCTGGGCGCCCAGGCGGTGCTCGCCAACGCCTACCACCTCTACCTGCAGCCAGGTGCCGACATCGTGGCCGAGGCAGGCGGCCTCGCCGCGTTCATGAACTGGCCCGGGCCCACCTTCACCGACAGCGGAGGCTTCCAGGTGCTCAGCCTGGGAGCGGGATTCAAGAAGGTGCTCGCCATGGATGCCGGCCACCGCGACGATGACGTCATCGCGCCAGGCAAGGAGCGGCTCGCAGTCGTCGACGATGACGGGGTGACCTTCCGCTCACACCTTGACGGCTCCGAACACCGTTTCACGCCCGAGGTCTCCATGCGCGTCCAGGCCGACATCGGCGCCGACATCGCCTTCGCATTCGATGAGTTGACGACCCTCAACAACACGCGCGACTACCAGGAGCTCTCCCTAGAGCGCACCCGCCTCTGGGCGGAGCGCTGCCTGGTCGAACACACCCGGCTGAGGCACGAGCATCCGCACCGGCCCTTCCAGGCACTCTTCGGCGTGATCCAGGGCGCGCAATACGAGGACCTGCGCCGCAAGGCCGCACGCGACCTCGGGGCGATGGACTTCGAGGGGTTCGGCATCGGCGGCGCCATCGAGAAGGCGAGCCTGCCGGAGATCGTCGGCTGGGTGACCGCGGAGCTTCCCGAGGACCGCCCACGGCACCTGCTTGGCATCGGCGAGCCCGGTGACCTCTTCGCCGGAGTCGCGGCCGGCGCCGACACCTTCGACTGCGTGTCACCCTCGCGCGAGGCGCGCAACAGCGCCGTCTACACCCCCGACGGGCGCTTCAACCTGCTGACGAGCGCTAATCGGCGGGCCTTCGTGCCCATCGATGATCAGTGCGACTGCTACACCTGCGCCAACTACACCCGCGCCTACCTCCACCACTGCTTCAAGGCCAAGGAGATGGTCGGAGCCACCCTGGCGACCATCCACAACATCCGCTTCGTCGTGCGCCTGGTCGATCGCATGCGTGACGCGATGGAAGCGCACGACTTCAGCGCCTTCCGGGCAGAGTGGCTCGGGCGCTACTACGCCGGTTCGGCGGCGTAGGACGGCTCGCGCCGCTTGACGAACCGGATGACGGCGTACGACACCGGTAGCAGCACAATCTCGATGAGCGTCTTGTAGAGATAGCCGACAACGACGTAGATCAAGAAGTCGACGCCGGTCAGGATGCCGAAGAAGGCGATCGTGCAGAACACCGCGGTATCGGCCAGCTCCCCCACGGCGGTCGAGCCGATGAGCCGGATCCACAGCGACTTCTCTCCCGTACGCTGCTTGATCTTGACGAGCACCCACGCGTTGAGCAGTTGACCGACGAGGTAGCCGCAGATGCTCGCCAACACGATGCGCGGGACGAACCCCAGGACTGCCTCGAAGGCTTCCTGGTTGCCCCAGTCGGCCGCCGGTGGCGACACTTGGACGAGCCAGAATGTCAGTGCCGCGAGGACCGACATGCCAAAGCCGAGAACGATGGCGCGCCGCGCCGCCTTGAAGCCGTAGACCTCGCTGAGCACATCGCCAGCGATGTAGACGAGGGGAAAGAGGAAGACACCACCGTCGGTGATGATCGGGCCGAATGCGATGAGCTTGACGGCTCCGATGTTGGAGATGAGAAGCAGGCCCACGAATATCCCGACGATGATCGGGTAGAGACCCGTCGTCGACCGTGCGTAGTGGACATCGGAGCCGGTCACGGGGCGACTATCCCAGCCCCGGCGCTCGGAGCACTCATTCGCCGGTGAACTCCGCTGCGCGTCGCTCGTGGAAGGCCGCCAGTCCCTCGGCGTAGTCCCTGCTCGTCCACGCCCGGCGACGCAGTGCGGTGAGCTGCTCGAACGCATCTGCCGTCAGCGGGCGCGCGTCGGTCAGGGCGTTGATCTCAGCCTTGATGGCGCGGATCGACAGTGGGGCCAGCGAGGCGATGCGACGCGCGAGACGCTCGGACTCGGCCGTCAACTCCTCGCTCGTGCCCACGACGACCTGCACGGTGTCGGCGAGCTGCGGCGAATCGGCCCGCAGAGGCTCGGCGGTGAAGAACATCGCCCGGGCCACGGGCGCGGAAACCGCCGCAAGGAACTGGGCCACACCCTCGGAGTGGTAGGGCACCCCGAGCTTCGCGGGCGTGATGGCGAACTGCGCGTCGCGCGTGGCAACGATGATGTCGCAGGCGAACGCGAGATTGCACGCAGCACCCCACGCGCCCCCCTCGACGGCGGCGATCACGGGGAACGGTGCGGCGCGCACTGCCCTGACGAGATGCTCGACGGGCGAGGTCCAGGCGAGCGGATCACTGCCGTCGGTGGGCAGGTCGTCGACGTCATGGCCGGCCGACCACGTGCTCACGCCGGGCTCGGCACGCAGGATGAGTGCCCGACACTGAGCATCCTCGACAGCGGGCAGAAGTTGTGCCAGCAAGGCTTCGCCAAGCGCGTTGCGACGCTCCTGATGGGTCAAGGTGACGGTGCGCACGGCGCCGTCGTCGCTTATCGAGAGCAGGCTCATGGCGCCACCCTAGGGGTGGTCACTGGCACTCGGGTGCCTTGGCGAAGGCGTCCTCCACGTCGCCGTCAACCGCACCGCGGGCCTGGGACAGCGCGTCGAGGGTCTCGGTACCCGCATCGAGCGCCTCCTTCGCGGCGCCCGCCGCCTTGAACCACTCGAGCCCGGCCGACACCGGGTCGCCCGCGTCCTGCGCGGCGTTCACGTGCCCCATCGTCTTGTCGCGGGCAGCGGTGAGCACGTCGACCTTCGCCTGGATCGCGGTGAGCGCCGCAGCAGCTTCGATGTAGTCAAGGGGTACTCCGCCCAGAGCTGTGCCGAGCTTGCGTGACGCCGCATCGACCTTGTCCATCTGAGCCTCGACCTGCGCTTGGAACTGCTCGCCCACGGATTGCGGCGAGTTGGGGTCGTAGTCGAGGTTCATGGCAATCTCGCCGACGGTGGCAAACAGCTCGTCGCGCGCGACGCAGACACTGCCCGCCCACGTCACGATCTCCGGGGTCGGTGTCGGCGTAGGTGTCGGCGGTGCTGACGTGGTCCCAGCAGTCGACGGGTCGGGAGTCGGCACGACCACGGAGTCATCGCCTGCGCAACCGCCCAGGACACCCATCAAGAGCACCGCACCGCCGAGCATCGCGAGCACGCCCCGGGCACTGGTCACGCGGTCATGCTTCCCGAGGCACAGCCTCGTGTCCACCTGATCTGCCCAATGCATGACCATCAACGCCCGCTCGACGGGAACCGCCTTGCCTAGCGTGGCGTCACACGGCAGGAGGCAGGCATGCGTAGGGCCACGGCACTGATCGGAACCGGGCTGCTGGCCGCGCTCATCCTGCTCACCGGCTGCGAGGGCGGTGGAGCAGGCGGTTCGGGTGCGGTGGACGACAAGGTCGAGGCAGGGGCGGCCCCCGGCACGACGGTCGACCAGGCTCCCCGCGAGATCATCCGCAACGCCGATATCGCTGTGCGAGTGCCCGACGTGCGGCAGTCGGTCGCGCAGGCCAACGCCATCGCAGCAGACGCGAGCGGACGAACGTCGAGCGAGAGCATCACGGTGGAAGGCGAGTCGGTCTACGCCTACCTCACACTGCGGGTGCCGGCCGAGACTCTCGACGATGTCCTTGCCCGACTGGGCCAGCTGGGCGATGTGCAATCGGTCAACGTCACCTCCGAGGACGTTACGACGCAGGTCGTCGATCTCGACGCCCGGATCAGCGCACTGCAGACCTCGGTGGACCGCCTGGAGCAACTGCTCTCACAGGCGACATCGGCTCAGGCCCTGGTGGAGATCGAGCGCGAGCTCTCCGCGCGACAGGCCGAACTCGACTCCTTGACCGCGCAGCGGGCAGTCTTGGCAGACGCGGTCGCACTCTCGACGGTCTACGTCTCGCTCACGCCGGAAAGCGAGGCGGCGCAGTTCACCCCGCCCGGCTTCCTCTCGGGCCTGGAGTCCGGCTGGAATGCCCTGCGCACCGTCGTGGCGACCGTCATCACGGCGGCGGGCTTCCTCCTGCCCTTCGCGCTCGCGCTCGCCGTGGTTGCCGTGCCCATCATCGTGGTGGTTTTCGCTCTGCGCCGGCGCCGCCGCCACTAGATTCGGCGCATGACGGCTTCTCCCGCAGACTCAGCGCCGCCATCGCCCGCGAGCCCGGACGTGATCAAGCACCTGCGCATCACGGGCCTGTGGGTCATCCTGGTGGTGATCGCCATCATCGCCATTCAGCTCGCGCTGCCCGATGTCGTGACGATCGGCCCCACGTGGCTGGTTCCCTTCATCGAGTTGATCGGCATTCCCATCGTCCTCGGGATCATCTTCATCGGTCGAAGCCACAGCGGGCTGGCGCGCTACGCCATGACAGCCTTCCTTGTGCTGCTGGTGCTAGCGAGCGTCATGAACGCACTGCTCCTGCTCATCAGCCTTCTCAACGGCTTCACCGAGCAGGGCGGCCCACTGCTCTTCGCTGGTTTCGGCGTCCTGATCATCAACGTACTGAGCTTCGGCCTCGTCTACTGGTGGGTCGATGCCGGTGGACCGATTCTGCGAGCCGAGGGACGCCCCAGCACCCCCGACTTCCTCTTCCCGCAGCAGGGCATGGACGACATGGCCGACTGGAAGCCCGGTCTGCTGGATTACCTCTTCACGGCCTACACCAACATCATCGCCTTCAGCCCCACGGACACAATGCCGCTCAGCAAGCGCGTCAAGGTGCTCTTCATCGTTCAGTCGTCGACGGCCGTTCTCACGATCGTCGTCACGCTGAGCCGGGCCATCAACCTGATCCCCGGGGGCACTCCGCCTTCCTAGTCGGGAAGACGCCAGGCAGGCGTGCTCTGCTCGCCGCCCATGGCCAGGTCGGCCACCATGCGCCCGATGACAGGCGTGAACTTGAACCCGTGACCTGAGCAGGCCGACGCGACGACGACGGGCCCACGTCGGTCGAGGATGAAGTGGTTGTCGTCGGTGACGGTGAAGAGGCACGTCACCGCACTCGACACGCTGGTGTCGGCACCGGGCAGCCATTCGTTCGCATACGCCGCGGCATCCGCGGTCCATTCCGGGGACGTGTCGAGGGTCCGTGCCGCGAGGTCGGTCACGGGATAGGTCGCATCGAGGCCCACCTTGACGCCCTCGCCGGGGGATTCCAGCCCGTAGGTCACCGCCGCCACCGTGTTGCCCGCGGCCTGCGCATCACGATGGTGCACATAGGACGGGAAGGAGTAGCCCGGGCGAATGGCAAAGTGCACGGGCTGCTGGAGGGTGACCTCAAGATGGGGCAGCCGGACTCCGAAGGAGTCCAGGCCGGGGAGATCGGTCAGCCACGCGCCGGCAGCCACGACGACCGCGTCGGCGTCGATGGTGTCGGCATCGGTGTGCACTCGCACTCCGTCGCCGTGTCGCTCGATGCGACGGGCCGGTGCCTGGAAGCGCACCTGGGCGCCTGCGCGCTCAGCGAGGGAGATCTGCGCCTCGATCGTGCGGTCGGCAAAGACGCGCCCGCCATCAGGAGAGAAGATCA
>CAINGG010000203.1 GCA_903848435.1 uncultured Actinomycetes bacterium
GCCAGCTCGCGCTCGTCCAGGTGCTCGATATCAGATCCGGTGAGACAGCCGCCCTCCGTCGGGATCCCGATGTCCCGCGCCACGGCCATCGCCGTACCCGGATAGTCGCCGGTGATCATGACGGTCCGGATGCCGGCGCGCGCGCATTCGGCCACCGCCTCGGGCACGCCCGGGCGCACCGGATCGCGCAGGCCCGCGAGGCCGAGCAGCTGCACGCGCAGGGCCCCCTGCTCAGCGGGTAAGTGGTCACCGTCGACTACGCCCCCGGCGATGGCAAGCACGCGCAGGCCGTCCGCGCTTGCCGCGTCCACGAGCCGGTCGATCCGTGCCCGCTGGTCGGCATCGACGTCGACGAGCCCCAGCACGGCCTCGGGAGCACCCTTCACCGCCGCGTACGCCGTGCCGTCCGTCATCCGCCACACGTGGCAGACCGATAACTGCTCCGGGGCGAGCGGGTACTCACGGATGAGACTCACCGCACCGTCGTTCCAGTCGGGCACCGCACGGGCCGCGAGCCGCGTAAAGGCGCGATCCATGGGATCGCCGGGGTTGGGAGGGCAGGCCAGTGCAGCCGTGCGCACGATCCTCAGCAGTCGATCGTCCTGCGTGATGGCACCGGGGACACCGTCGATCACGCAGCGCTCACCGCCGCTGGAGATCTCGCGGACCGTCATGTCATTGAGCGTGAGCGTGCCGGTCTTGTCGACGCACAGCACCGTGGCTGATCCGAGCGTCTCGATCGAGGGAGGACGCCGGGCGAGGACGCGGTGGCGGGCGATGCGCCACGCGCCGAGCGCGAGGAAGACACTGAAGACGACCGGGAACTCCTCCGGGATGACGGCCAAGGCGGTCGTGATGCCCGCGAGCGCGCCCTCGAGCCAGTCACCGCGAGTGAGCCCGTAGACGACTACCACCAGGACGGCCGTCGTGAGCGCTGTGCCGGCGAAGAGAACGACCAGGCGATCGAACTCCCGCTGTAGGCGCGTGCGCGGAGGTTCCTGGTCACGCAATGCGTGGCCGATTCGGCCGAACTCGGTGGCCGACCCGGTGCCCAGCACCACGGCGTCCCCGTGACCACCCACGACCAGGGTCCCGGCGAATACCCACGGCGTTCCGTCACCACCGGGTGCGCCCATCGACGTCTCCGGCGACGGTGCCTTCGGGACCGGAACGGATTCGCCCGTGAGCGCGGATTCGTCGATCCGCAGGTTGATCGTCTCTCGCAGGATGCCGTCGGCCGGCACGCGATCACCCTCCGACAGCAGCACGACATCACCGCGCACCACGTCGCGACCAGGGACGCGCGTGGGCAAGCCGTCGCGCAGGACGAGTGCCCGCGGAGCACTGAGCTGGCGCAGGGCGTTGAGAGCGTTCTCGGTCTTGCGCTGCTGATAGAGCGAGATGAGGGCGACGATCAGGACCGACAGCAGCAGGATGAGTGCGTCAATCGGCTCGGCCAGCAGGAAACTGATCGCGGCTGCGGCCAGGAGGAGCAGGATCATGGGCTCGCGGAGTACCGACCACGCGAGCC
>CAINGG010000204.1 GCA_903848435.1 uncultured Actinomycetes bacterium
GATCTCCCGCAATCCGTCGAGATCGTGCACGTCTTCCGCGAGCGCAATGACCTCAGTGACCGGTACGCCGGGATGCGCCGACGTGAACCTGCCGGCCAATCTCCGCTGGCGTTCGGCGTTGCGCAGGCGTTCGGCATGCAGGCGAAGCAAAGACACGGTGAGCGGTGACTCTCCTGCTTCCTCCAGCCGCTCGGCAGCTGCACCGCACTGCTCGGCCGAGAGTTCGGGGGCGCGTACCTCCTGCACCCGATTGAGCACGAGGCCTGCCAGTGGCATCCCGTCCTGCTCGAGTCGCTCGACGAAGTAGGACGCCTCTCGCAGCGCGTCGCGCTCGGGGGCCGCGACGACCAGGAAGGCGGTGCCGCGGTCCTGCAAGAGCGCATATGTCGCCTCCGCGCGCTCACGGAATCCGCCGAACATCGTGTCGACGGCGCCGACAAAGGCGGCCAGGTCACTGAGCAGCTGCGCACCGAGAATCTTGTTGAGAACCCCGGCGAAGAGACCGAATCCGGCGCCGATGATTCGCCCTATGCCACGCCCCGCACCGCGTGCCGGCGCCAGCAGGATGCGAATGAAGCGCCCGTCGAGGAAGGCGCCGAGCCGCTCGGGGGCATCCAGGAAGTCGAGGGCCGATCGCGACGGCGGCGTATCGACGACGATGAGGTCCCAGGTGCCATCGCGATCGGACTGCGCGCGCAGTTGGCCCAGTTTTTCCATCGCCATGTACTCCTGCGTGCCCGCGAAAGACGATGACAATGCCTGATAGAAGGGATTGTCGAGGATCGCTTGCGCACGATCCGGATCCGAGTGCGACTCCACGACCTCGTCGAAGGTGCGCTTCATGTCCAGCATCATCGCGTCGAGGGAGCCGGTACCGGAGGAGACGCCGACCACCGGACGAGGGGTGTTGTCGAGTTCGGTGAGCCCCATGGCCTGCGCGAGCCGTCGAGCAGGATCGATCGTCAGCACGCAGACTCGGCGACCGCGCTCGGCAGCCCGAAGTCCGATCGCTGCCGCGGTGGTCGTCTTGCCGACGCCGCCTGCACCGCAGCACACGATGATGCGCGTGGCGGGATCGTCGATGAGGCGATCGATGTCGAGGGTCGTCACGCCATGCCCTGCTGCTTGAGCATTCCGCTCAACTCGTAGAGAGCGGCGAGGTCGATGCCGGAGGAGAGGAAGGGCAATTCGTAGACGGGGCGTCCCAGTGAGGCGATGCGCTGACGCTCGGTGTCCTCGACCGCTACGCGCGCGGCATGATCGGCGGCTTCGCCGACGAGCGCATCGACGATGACGGCCGTGTCCTTGCCCATGCCCGCGGCCATGACGGCGCGCTGGATCTCGTCACGGGGAAGATTGGCGGCGCGCGCCAGCGCAAGATCAGTGGAATCGAGGCGTGGCGGGCGGGTCATGTTGACGACGATGCCGCCGACGGGCAGCGCGGAGTTCTCCAATTCCGCGACTCCGTCGGCCGTCTCCTGAACGGGCATCTCCTCGAGCAGCGTGGTGAGGTGCACGGCTGTCTTGGGTGACCGCAGAACGGCCATGACGCCGTCGGCCTGGCTCCGGATCGGTCCGACCTTCGCCACGCCGGCGATCTCGGTGTTGACGTTGAGAAACCTGGTGATACGTCCTGTCGGCGGGGCGTCGAGCACGATGGCGTCATAGGGCTTGGCGTGCATCTTGTCCTTGCGCCGGACGAGTTCC
>CAINGG010000205.1 GCA_903848435.1 uncultured Actinomycetes bacterium
CACGCCCAGGTCCCCGGGACGCGCATGGGCTCGATGATGGCGCCGACGCTGGTGCAGGGCGACGACGGATTTCTCCTGGCGCTCGGCACGGGCGGCAGCGAGCGCATTCGCTCTTCGCTGAGCGGGGTGATCGCACGCCACCTCGATCACGGCAGCGAGATTGCCGAAGCCATCGGGGCCCCGCGGGTGCACCCGGGCGACGCGCTGATCGACATCGAGCCCGGTCACGCGGGCGAGACAGTCGATGCCCTCGAGGCAGGCGACGTCGCGGTGCGCGCATGGGCTGAGGCCGACCTGTACTTCGGCGGAGTGCACGCCGTACGCCGCGCGCCGGACGGCTCCGTCTTGGCGATCGGAGACGTCCGGCGCGGTGGCGCGGTGGCCGTCGTCTAGCGGCTAGTTGCGCTGCGCCGCGAGCTCGAGCTGGACGGTCCGGATCTGTCCGTCGCGCTCGATGGTCAAGGTCACCTCATCGCCCGGGGCGAGCGAGCGGATGTCGACGATCAGGTCGGTGGCATCGACCACCGGCACGCCGTTCAGCTCGGTAATGACGTCACCGGCCTGCAGCCCTGCCGCGCGGGCATTGCCGCTGTCGGTGAGGTCGGCGATGCGCGCACCGGGGCCCTCGAAGTCCATCTCGAGCTGCACGCCCATGATCGGCGTGGACGACGAGCCGGTCGCGATGATCTCCGATGCGATACGCGAAGCGGTGTCGATCGGGATCGCGAAGCCCAGGCCGATGGAACCGGCGGCCCCGCCGAAGCCCTGTCCGAGGCTGGCGATCGCGGAGTTGATGCCGATCACGGCGCCGTTGCCGTCGACGAGCGGGCCGCCGGAGTTGCCGGGGTTGATGGCAGCGTCGGTCTGGATGGCGTTGATGAAGGAGGTCTCGCCCTCGCCACCGGCGGTGACCGGCCGGTTGAGCGCGCTGACGATGCCGGAGGTCACGGTGCCCTGCAGGCCGAGCGGTGAGCCGATGGCGATCGTCGCGTCGCCGACCTTGAGAGCGCCGGACGAGCCGAGGGTGACCGCGGGCAGGCCGGTCTTGTCGACCTTGACGACGGCGAGGTCATAACCCGGATTGGCACCGACGAGCGTGCCGGGCACCTCGGTGCCGTCGCTGAAGGTGACGGAGATGTCGTTGCCGTTGGCCGTGACGTGGTTGTTGGTGAGGATGTAGCCGTCCTCGCGGATGACGAAGCCAGATCCGGTGCCACCACCGCCGTTGCCGGTCACGTTGATCTGCACGACGGAAGGCATGATCGCCGCAGCGACCGCGGCCACGCTGCCGTCGGCAGCAGGGCTGGTCGGGGTCTGCGTGCTGCCGCCCAGGCCCGGGGCGACGACCGCCGTGGGGGCCGCCGGGCCCGCCAGGCGCGCCGCGGTGAAGCCGACCGCGCCGCCCACCGTGCCCGCGATCAGGGCCGTCAGTGCGATGCCAGTGACCACCAGCGCGACCTTGCCGCCGCGACCGGAGGTGTCAGTCGTGGACGTGGATGGGGTCGACGTCGTGGGCGCGTAGGCGGCCTGGGCCCGCTCGTAGGAACCCTGGCCGTAGTAGGCGTCGTAGTCCCATGCGCCTGATCCGTAGTAGGCGTCGTACGCGCGACGCGACTCGGCGTAGGGATCGGTGCTGGGCATCGGATAGACGCGGGTGTCCCCGGACACGGCGTAGGGATCATGTGCGCCGTAGGCCGCGGAGTAGGGGTCAACGCCCCTCTCGGGTCCGCCTGGGTTCTGCTCGCTCACGTCATCCTCCTGGTTCACGTCTTACATCTTGGCCCCGCACGCCCTCGAGGGCGATTCGGCCGACTCCCAGAATGACGCCTGCGCAGGGGTCGTTGTTCCCCCGGAACCGTCCCTGGCTGATTTCCTTACACAACCCTGACACTCGGCACCTCCGCGCCGAGTGTGCAGCCGTGCCAGCCCGCCCCTCATAGGGCTTCGCTCCGCCTGCACACTCGGCGTAGGGGTGGCGCAGTGGAGGGGCCGGGTGCCGAGGCGGCGGGCTGCGACATAGTGGAGGAATGGCGGAGGAATCGCCCATGCGGGACCAAGCCGAGGCCTTCCTGGCCGACGCCCAGGCCCGGCTGGCCGCTGCCCTCGCCGCGGGGCAGTCCGGATCGGCAGGCCTTCAGCACGCCCGCATCGGCCAGGCCCTGCTGATCCTCGACCGTCCGGGTGAGGCCCTGCCGGAGTTCGACGACGCCCTGCGCTACGTCGACCTACTGCGCGCCGACGGCGAGCACGAGCGCCTGCGCCTGCTGCACTCGGTGTCGTCCAGCCTCCCGATGCCCGGCGAGGACCTCGTCGACCTCGATGCTCTCGAAGCGGTCAGCCGCTTCGGCCGCGCGCAGGCGCTAACGCAACTCGGCCAGTGGGCCGCGGCGCGTACGGCGGTCGCCGAGGTGCGGCCCTTTGCCCGCGGCTGGACCAATCGCCGCCTGCGCAAGGCACTCGATGAGCTCGATGACGAAATCGTCCGCGCCGACGGGACATCGCGCGAGGCCATCGGCGCACTTGACCGAGCCATCACGGACCCGCGCACCACCGACTCCGAGCGACGCACGGCACGATACGAGCGAGCCGTGCACCTGGCCGAGCGCGAGGAGTACGACGACGCCATGCGCGAATCCCTCCTGCTCATCCGTGACTGCGACGACGACCCGGCCCTGGCCGCCCGCGCCCGGCAGGTGCTCGGCGCTGCCCTCGCCGGGCTCGGACGCGATGACGACGCGACGGCATCGCTCCTCGAGGCCTTCGAAGGCTTTCGCGGTGTCGGCGATGTCAGCGCGGTCGTCACCGCCGCTCCCGGGCTCGCCTGGCGCCTGTCGTCCAC
>CAINGG010000206.1 GCA_903848435.1 uncultured Actinomycetes bacterium
CCTCTATGACGGGGTGGGGATGCGCCCCGAGCGGGTCATCGTGCTCCACCGCCGCCCCGCCTGAGGGCTGTAACCCGTGTGACGAGAGTTACACCTGGACATTCCCCGTTATCGATCCGTTATCCGGACGTCGATTTGCCCCGTGGCCTAGGACACGTGGCAGGGTCGAGAAGCCGTCCGGCCACCGGGAGCACCCGCTCCCAGCGGACGGCCCGCCGAATCGGCGGCGTCACGGCCTGGCCAGCACCACCACGACCAGGAGCTGGATCGCAGCACCATCGCGGTCCTCCGGGGCCCGCCGTACCGGGGACCCAACGGTCCCTCCGCGAGGAGGGAACGAGCGGGGGAGTCACTCCCCCTCGGGGCGAATCGCCCACGGTCGCAAGGCCGGGGCGTAGGACGACCTTTCCGTCCGAGCCCGACAGCTCACCTGGGAGGCGGACGAGAGGGAGAGCATGTTCCGACGGACAACCCTGTCCATCCGCACGACCCGCACCATCGCCGCCCTCGCCATCAGCGGCATCGCCTTCGCCGGAGTCACCGGCATCGCGCACGCTGACGAGGGCCAGGCGGTCGCCACGAGTGGCCGCGGAAGCATCCACGAGGAATCCGCCCGCCAGGCGGCTGCCGACTACCGCGCCAAGGCCCAGGGCAAGCGGGAGACCGCTATCCGCCTGGCCGAGGAGCAACGCATTCGCGACGCCGTCGTCGACAAGGCCCTCGCCCAGGTGGGCGATGCCTACGGCGCCGGCGGCGACGGGCCCAATGTCTTCGACTGCTCCGGGCTGGTCGTCTACGCGTGGCGTTCGGTCGGTGTTGACCTCACCCACTACAGCTGGGCGCAATACAAGGAGACGGAGCGTATCTCCCTCAAGGACGCCGTCCCGGGAGACCTCGCGTTCTACTTCGAGAACGGCGCGCATCACGTCGCTGTCTACATCGGGGACGGCAAGGTCGTGCATGCCTCCGACTACGGCATCGGGGTCGTGAAGGGCACCGTCAAGGGAACGCCCTGGACCAATCAGCACTTCACCGGCATGGGCCGCGTGACCATCAAGTAGTCAACGCAGTGCGCGCGAGGGGGTCACCGGCGGTGGCCCCCTCGTCCGCTTTAGGAGCGACCGCCCGGCGCCTGCGACATGGCATCCTCGAGGGCCTGGACCTCCTCGGGTGACAGCGTCACCTCGGCCATGCCGCCGCGAATCTCCTTCACGTAGGTTCGTGACTCGCTGCGGGCGTGGACGGTCGTGAGGATGAACCCGTTGCCGTAGTCGTCGACGAGGGCCACGCTGAAGGACATCCGCCCGCCCATGTCGCCGAAGGCGTCGTAGCGCACGAGCCCGACGTGGCGAATGGCTCGGTTGACCTCCGACTGCGTGGCGCGGATCTGCTCCGCGAGCGCCGCCACGTCATCGCGCAGCGCCTCGACCTCCTCGGCCTTGCGCGCCACCACCTCGACGAAGGACGCGCGGCCGTCAGCAGCATCGAGCACGCGGTAGTGCTGGCGCATGCGGCTGGTGGTCACGAGGAGCACGAGACCGAGAATCAGTGAGACAAGGGCCACGGCGCCGACGGCGATCACGCTGGTCTGCGTGTCCCAGGTCATCCCGGCAGCCTAGTGGTGGTGGATCACTAGGCTCCCCGCGTGGGGTGGCTGGATCTGAGCGTCGTCGCACTCACCTTCGTGCTCATCTTCCCCGCTGAGCTTCCGGACAAGACCTTCATCGCCACGCTCGTGCTGTCGACTCGCTATCGGCGCGTACCCGTGTGGATCGGCGTTGCCGTCGCGTTTGCCGTGCAAAGCGCGATCGCGGTCGCCGCAGGGGGACTGCTCAGCCTGCTACCGCAGCGCATCGTCCTCGGCATCACGTTCTGCCTCTTCGCTGCCGGATCGGTCCTGCTCCTCGTATCGGGTTTTCGTGCCCGGCCCCGGGCCGCGGAAGAGGCGGAGGCCGAGGAGGTCGAGGCCAAGGCCCCGGCGGGTCAGACGGGCTCATGGCGCATCGCCGCCACGAGCTTCGTCGTGCTCTTCACCGCGGAGTGGGGTGACCTGTCGCAGCTCTTCACCGCGGGCATGGCCGCGCGCACCGGATCACCGGTCTCCGTCTTCATCGGTGCGTGGCTCGCACTCATCCTGGTGGCCGCCATCGCGGTGCTAGTCGGCGGATGGCTACAGCAGCGCGTCGCTCTGTGGCGCATTCGCATCTTCTCCGGCGTGATCCTCGCCGGTCTCGCGGCATGGACGCTGGTGGAGTTCGTGCGGGCCTAGCGCAGCATCACGGACTAGCGCAGCGTGATCTGGCGGTTCTGCAAACCAGCGCGCGCGCGACGCTCCTCGGAGGTCAGCGGTGCCGTCTCAGCCAGTGCGGCAGCGAGTTCGACGTAGAACGTGCCGGCCGCCTCCTCGCAGGGCTCGGCGCCGGTGCGCTCGGTGAGCTCCCACACGGGCACGAGCAGGCCGTCAGCGCGGAAGGAGCCCACGAATCGGGAGGGCACGCCGGGCAGCGTGTCGCGGTCCGATGCGTGCATGCGGGCGAGCGCGTTGAGCAGCTTCTCCTCGTCGTAGGGCATGACCCACCGCAGGAACACCTTGTCGCCCATGTCGACCCAGTACGCCGCATCGACGGATGACAGTCGAACGGTCGGCATCACCTTGCTGTTGGCGCGCTCGAGCGACTCTCGGACGCCGGGCTCATCCGTATTGGTGTCCTCGGCCATCCAATAGTCGAACGAGTCATGCACGGTGACATCGAGGGAGATACCTGCGATGAGGTCCTGCAGCCGCGGGCCCGGGCCCGGCAGGCCAACCGGCGGAATAGGAGTGCCCGGATCGGCCTCGAGGGCGCGCAATAGCGCGTCGGCCGCATCGCGACTGGGGTCGCCGGACCCGGTCGTCACCTGCAGCGCGATGTAGATGTCGCCGGAGTCACGCACCAACGCCGGCCATGCCAGCGGCAGCACGGTGGTGAGGACGACGTTGCGATCGACAGGATCCTGCAGCGTCAAGGGTGCCGTGGCGGCCGGGACGATCTCGCGGAAGGCGACCCAGTCGCACTCCGACGCGAGCCCTTCGAAGGGGCGTGCGACGCGTGCCATGGATTCCTTGGCCCGCGCCTTGCCATGACACGCCTTGTAGCGGCGTCCGGAACCGCACGGGCACGGCTCACGCAATCCGACGACCGGGATCTCCTCAGGCACCCGATGACCCTACTGGTGCCAGCCCCGCGCGATCGAAGAGCAGGGGGACGAACCATGCGGCACCGGGATCCGAGAAGTGAATCCCGTCGGGACGCACCGCCTGGCCGCCCTTCTCGATCAGTGGGCAGTCACGCCCGCCCGGGCAGAGCAGGTCATCGATGCGCACGAGCGATATGTCGTCGGGGTGCGCTGCAGCGAGGCGCTCGAAGGACGCGGTCAGGTCGGCGAAGCTCGCGTAGTACGCCTCGTCGGTTGCGCACTCGGGCGCCGTACTGACACCGGAGGCACACGTGCCCACGACGGGTGGGGCCTTGGGCACCGGCAGCACGATCACGATGCGCGCCCCTCCGGCCGTGAAGCGCTTGTAGGCCGCCTCGAGTGAGTTGTCGATTGCCGCCGTGTGCTCGGGCGTGCCGGGAGTGAGTAGGTCATCACCGACCCGCACCGGGAACCTCTCGCGATTGGAGTACCAGACGACGACATCGGGATCGAAGTCACTCACCGCCGTGGACTGCATCTGGGCGAACCCTTCCGAGCACCGCTTGGACCAGTTGAAGCGCTCACCGTCGAGGTCGAGTTGGTAGAGCCCCGTGATGCCGCAGCCGCCAAAGGCCAGGGGCACGACACCCCAGCCCCGAGTGGCCGCTTCTGCTTCCAGGGCGGGCATGAGTTCCTTCGGGATCGAGTCGCCGGCGAACGCGGCCACGGGCGCAGCGGCGCTGGTCGCCCCGGTGATCGTGGTAGGCGCCACGGTCTCGTCGAGATTCACCGCCGGGGCCACGGCCCGCGCGGTGGAGCCGATGATCAGCGCCGCCATCAGGGCCATCGCGACGGGCACGATGACAGCCATGCGACGCGGTGTCAGCGCGAAGGAGCCTATGGTGCCGCGCCGAATGGGGCGTTCGACGACGTAGTACGACGCAGCCGCAACGGTCACCGTCAGCCCGATGCGCAGGGCAGCCAGGGCTAGCCCGTCGAGCCCGGTGCGCACCGGCGTGAGCCACAGGATGAGCGGCCAGTGCCACAGGTAGATCCCGTAGGAGATGAGTCCGATCCACACGAGCAGCTTCAGGGCAAACAACCGGGTGGGACCACCGCCGGCGCTGCCGGTGCCCAGTGAGAGCAGGAGCCACGCCACCACGGCGCAGAAGAGCAGCGATCCGCCGCGGTAGTAGAACGACGACACGTCGGAAACGGTGGCCATCATCGCGAGTACGCCGACGAGAGCCACCCAGCCGGTCCACTGCCAACGCGCAGGCAGCGTGAGCCCGCGATGGGCGAGCCACGCAAGCAGGGCGCCCACGAGCAACTCGTGGATCCGGGTGAACGTGCCGAAATAGGCCACTGATGGATCCCCCGCGTCGTACGTGACGGCCATCAGCGCTACCGACCCGAGGATGAGGGCCGCGATAACAGCAACGATCCAGCGGGGGCTTGCCTTGCGCACGAGCAGGAGGAGCAGCAGGGGCCACACCAGGTAGTACTGCTCCTCGATCGCCAGTGACCAGGTGTGCTCGACGGGTGACGGGCCGAGCATGTCGGAGAATTAGGACTGACCCGTGAGGATGAAGAACCAGTTGGCCACGTAGAAGAGAGCGGCCAAGGCAGCGCCGCGCAGGTCGCCGATCTCGTCGGGCGCGGCGACGAAGAACGACCACGCGCAGACGGC
>CAINGG010000207.1 GCA_903848435.1 uncultured Actinomycetes bacterium
GAGCCGATCTCGATGCTCTACACGCCATTCGCCACGAGCGTCGGCCTGGTCTACGCATTCCTGCCGTTCATGATCCTGCCGATCTACGCCAGCGCCGAGCGCTTCGACTTCCGCCTCGCCGAGGCCGCCTACGACCTCGGCGCCACGCGCCTGACGGTGCTGCGGCGCATCGTCCTGCCCGCTGTGCGCCCCGGCGTCATCGCCGGCCTGATCCTGGTCTTCATCCCGGCCCTCGGGTCCTATCTGGCACCTGAGCTTCTTGGCGGTGGCAAGACGTCGATGATCGCCAACGTCATCGCCGCGCAGTTTGGTGCGTCGCGCAACTGGCCCTTCGGAGCCGCACTGTCGGTCATGGTCCTAGTCATCACGCTCCTCGTACTGGTGGTGTTCGCCGTCGTCAGCCGGCGAGCGAGCAGGGGCGGCGCCCGCCACGAGTTGGAGTCGTTCCTGTGAGCCGGGCACGCGGCACCGGCGAATCGCTGAAGAACTTCCCCTTCTTCGGCGTCATCTCTCTGATCGTCTTCGCTTTTCTCTACGTGCCCCTGGTCTTCGTGGTCGGCTATTCCTTCAACGCCAATCGCGTGGTCACGATTTGGAAGGGCTTCACCCTCGACTGGTACGCCGAAGTCCTGACCAACGACGACATTCAGCGCGCAGTCATGAACTCCCTGCGGGTCGCGGTCGTGGCCACGATCCTGTCGGTGGTCTTCGCCACCGGACTGGCCATCGGACTCATCCGCATGGTGCGCGCTGGCCGGACCTTTGCATGGTCGCTGATCATGGCGCCGCTGATCATCCCCGAGATCGTCTTCGCCATCGGCACGCTGGCCCTCTTCGTGCAGATCCGCTTCCCCCTCGGCGTCGAGGCCATCACGCTGGCCCACACCGCGTTCTGCATCCCCTTCGCCCTGCTACCGATCCGGGCGCGGCTCCGCTCGATCGACCTGTCCATCTACGAGGCTGCCGCCGACCTAGGCGCCAACGAGTGGACGATCTTCCGGCGGATCACACTCCCCCTGCTCATGCCGGGCGTCGTGGCCGGCGCCCTCCTGGCCTTCATCATCAGCCTGGACGACTTCCTGGTCTCCTATTTCCTGGCCGGGCCTGGCGGCACCACGCTTCCTGTCTATATCTTCGGCATGATTCGCAATGCGATCACGCCAGGGGTGAATGCCCTCTCCACCCTCCTGCTCCTGGTGAGCATCATTATCGTGACCGGGTCCTACTTGATCACACGAAGGAAGAGGTACTGATGACACGGTGGAAGAACCGCCGGATGTCCAGCCTGGCGCTGGCACTCGGCCTGACAGGCATGCTGGCATTGGCGGCATGCGGCGGCGAGACCACCATGGGTGGCGGTAGCGAGGCAGCTTCGTCAGCGCCAGCCCCCGCGCCGGCCTCGTCGGACAGCGGCGGCGGGGCGAGCAGCCCTGAGCCGGCCGCCGACTTCCCGACGCCCAACGGCGGGGAGCTGAACCTCTACAACTGGACCGACTACATCTCGCCTGAGTTGCTCGACAGGTTCCAGACCGAGACGGGCATCACCGTCAACCTCGACAACTATGACTCCAACGAGACGCTGCTGGCCAAGCTCCAGGCCGGCGGCGCCAACTATGACGTCATCGTCCCCAGCGACTACATGGTCGCTCAGATGATCGAGCTCGGATTGCTGCAAGAGGTGGACCCGGCGGCGTTCCCCAACGGTCAGTACATCAAGCCGGAGTTCCTCGACGTCTACTTCGATCCGGGCCGCAAGTACACCGCGCCTTACATGTATGGCACCACGGGCATTGCCTACGACCCGACCAAGACCGGTGTGGAAATCACCTCCTGGGCCGACTTCTTCGACGCTGACAGCCCCGCCGCGGGCAAGATCGGCACCCTGAACGACCAGGTGGAGGTCATCCATGCAGCCCTTCGGGCCGTCGGATCGGCCCCCTGCTCCACCAACCGCGACGACTACGTCAAGGTGGAGGAACTGCTCAAGAACTGGAAGCCAGGAGTGGCGGTCATCAACTCCGACGGCGTCATCGGCCGCATGGCCTCCGGCGAGCAGATCATGCACATGATGTGGAACGGCGCCTTCACCCGCTCCCAGGCTGACAACCCCAACCTGCAGTACGTCTACCCGGCTGAGGGAATCAACCTGTGGCAGGACAACTTCGCC
>CAINGG010000208.1 GCA_903848435.1 uncultured Actinomycetes bacterium
CTCGTCGTCGTCCTCGTCGTAGTACTTCGCGTAAGGGTCTGAGGCGTAGGGATCCTCGACGGGCTCGTCGACCTCGATGGCCTCGGCCTCAACCTCAGCGTGGTCACCGCTGGCCAACTCAGCCTGCAGGCGGTCGAAATCCGTCTGCGGACCGCCGTACTTCAGAGCACGGGCGACCTTCGTCTGCTTCGCCTTAGCGCGACCGCGACCCATGGCCGGACTCCTCAATCAGGTCCTCGGGCGGCGGCTTCGGCCCCGCACCGACTGCCAAAAGCCTACCCCGACCCCACCGCGTCGGGGAGGCCGAGGAGGCAACCCCCAAACTCGCCCTGGCCGGGACACCCGGTCCCGAGGGCCTCTACGCTCGCCCCACGCCGTCACCGCCGATCCAGGGGGCCTCATGACAGTCCTGCGCCGCTCCCTTCTGTGCGCCACGGTGGCCGCGGCCCTCGTCCTGCCGGCCCTGGCGCCAACCGCCCAGGCCGCCTCGCCCGCCCCCGCTCCCGCGCCGGCCGCCGAGGAAAAGGCCCCCACGTCGTGGCTGGAGAAGATCCTCACGGGTTTCGCTGTCTTCGACGCGCTCAGCCAGGTCTGGGACATCGCCGCCACCTGCGGGTCGACGGGCGGGTGCCTGAGTGACACCTCCGGGATGGACGAGGTCATCTCGCGGCTGACCGCGATCGAAAACCAGATCCGCGACCTGCAGGCCTCTACGCAGGCAGGCTTCCAGCAGCTCCAGATCGATATTCAGAACTCGTCGTATCAGAACCTGTCGGGCCAAGCGCAGCCGTATGTGTCGGCGGCGCAGGATGCCTGGCTCAACCTCCAGGTCGCATCCGACACCAAGCAGCCTGATACCAAGCGCAAGAAGGCCCTTGCCGCGTTCCTCGCGGATGGCAAGCGCTTCGACGGGCCCGACTTCCGCACCGCGATGATCGCTATCGGGGGAGACACCGCTGACCCGTTGAACGCCGGCGGTGTCATCGGTGCCGCGTGGCAGCTCATCATCGCGAAGGAGCGGCAGAAGCAGGGCATCGCCGTGAACGCCGAACCTCCCGTCATGACCTGGCGCACGGTCGAGGTCATGCGCGAGGTGGGCCTCCTGTGGGCCTCGCGCGCAGCTCAGATCGCCGCCGTACGCACGGCCTACGTGGCGGCGACAGCCGCATCGTCGGCCGACGCCGCTGTGGCCGTGCAGGAGTCCAAGCGCCTCGGCCTCTACGGCGACGAGGCCACGGGACAACCCGGGACGCTGCGCATGCTGGCATCGATTCCGTCTGCGATCCCCGCGCTCACGACCGTCTACACCGGCAAGGTCGAGGGCGGCAAGGGCCTGGTCATCGGCAACTTCAGCCCGCTGAACAAGATCACTGCAGGGCGTCATCTGCCCATCGTCTCGACTGATTCGGGATTCACGCTCAACGATCGTGCAATCACGGATGGTCAGATGCAGCATTACACGCGCTCCGGCACCCTGACCCGGTACGTCGAGTTCTTCGTCAGGCAGCAGGGCACCACCGACGAAGGCGAACCGATCGTGACGATGCAGGGCAAAGGGGACGCTCAGTGCCTCACCGCGTCATCGCTGGACGATCGGCCGGCTTACACCGTGGCCATTCAGTTTGCACGATGTGACGACGAATCCAACCTCCAGAAGTTCATCATGAGCGGCAACCAGATCCGCATGGCCGGAGTGCCCAGCAAGTGCCTGTGGATCAACAGTCGCTATGACGGGATCTACTACGACCAGGATCGCTACGGAGCCGGATATGGCGCGCTCGATTCTCGCTTCACCGAGCCGAATGCCCAGGGCAAGGCCGGTTATGCGCGACTTGCCGATGTGTCCTTCAGGGAATGTGCGAGCGATGGCGTCGTGAGTCAACTTCAGGGCTGGTATTCCCAGGGGCCCTACCCCACCACGGCTGCTCAGCCCATCGCGTCCCTCCCCGGTGCAAAGGGTGCCGGCAGTCCGCTCGGCTCCAACCCCGACTACTCCGCGGCCGATGACACATCGGCTCGGGTAGCAGGGATCCCCGCATGGTCAAACCAATGGCAG
>CAINGG010000209.1 GCA_903848435.1 uncultured Actinomycetes bacterium
AGGACCGGCTCGCCGGGGTAGAGGCTCGGATCGAAGTTCTTGAAGCAGACTGGCTCGCCCTTGGGCGACTTGAGGACGGCTGCCTTAATGGCCGACATGGCATCGTCAAGAGTGGGGCACAACTCGTGAGCGAGGTCGTTGTCGGGGTAGGTCAGCAGCGACGTCCAGATGTGCATGTGCGGGTCGATCAGCCCGGGATGGATGAAGCCACCAGGCTTCACGGTGGTCGTCGATGCCGTGACCAGGCCCTCGACGTCGGAGGCCGACCCGATGCCGATGATCCGACCGCCCGAAATGGCCATGGCCTCGGCAGTCGGCGCGTCAGGGTCATTGGTCACGATGTCGCCCACGACGAGGAGATCCGCTGTCGGTCCAGCCACGTTCGCGGCGCCGTGGCGTGCGGGCGTGACCTGGTCGGGTGCGTCGGCCATGGCTGTGGCGAGCTTGGCGTGCGCGAGTTCCTTGGGATTGCAGCATGAGGTGCTCGACAGCATGGCGCTTACTCCGTTTCGCTCAGGCCTGTCACTGGGGCCTATCCCTGATGCTAGAAGCGGATACGACCGCCCGCGCGCGGAAAGTCCGGTATACCGCAGGACCCGTGAGCGGGGGAGGAGACTGCAGGCATCGCCAATCGCCTCGCCGAGTCGACCTCGCCCTACCTCCAGCAGCACGCCGACAACCCGGTGTAGTCCAAACGGGTAGGTACTCCCGGGGGACTAGGTGATGACGTCGATGGGCGTGCCGGGGACTGCCATGAGCTGGAAGTGAATCGGCATGGAGTACTCACCGATGATGTGCAGCCCAGAGTCAGGAAGGAGATGGTGGATTTCTGCCATGCGACCGGCGATGGTCAGGGGAGCCGGCATGTGGGTGAGCCTGGAGGAGTGGTCGCGCCGTGCGGCGGCTGTGGGTCAGAATGTGACCATGCATCGCAGGCTGCTCACCGCTCGGCGCAGAGTCGAAACTGCACGCCGTCCTGACGTGACCGTGCTGCCGCCACCGACTGATGTGATCGTCGAATGGAATGTGGGGGTTCCCGTGCGGGACGGGACGATCTTGCGCGTTAATGTCTTCCGCCCGCAGACTGATGTGCCCGTGCCGGTCATCATGTGCGCGCACCCCTACGGCAAGGATCGCATCCCGGCCAACACCAAGCGTGACTCCGTGAACGGCCAGTACCACGCCTTCCCGCAGCCGCACCACATCGCGTTCTCAGCCTGGACCGGCTGGGAAGCCCCGGATCCGGCAACGTGGGTTGAGCGTGGCTATGCGGTCGTGAACTGCGATATGCGTGGGGCGGGCACGTCCGATGGAGTCGGTGAACTCCTCTCCCAGCAGGAGCACGAGGACTATCACGACCTCATCGAGTGGGCGGGAACGCAGCCGTGGAGTACCGGTCGAGTCGGGTTGCTTGGTGTGTCCTATCTGGCGATCAGCCAGTACGGCGCGGCCGCCACGCGACCTCCGCACTTGTCGGCCATCTGTCCGTGGGAGGGATTGAGCGATATCTATCGCGATCTCGCCTACCCGGGTGGCGTGCGCGAGGACGGCTTCACCATCATGTGGAGCGCGCTGACGAACCGCGGCTGTCGCATGACTGAGAAGGTGCGCGAGGAGTTCGTGGCGCGGCCCGACATCGACGACTGGTACGTCGCGCACACGCCGGATCTCGCCGCCATCGAGGTCCCGATGCTCGTGTGCGGAAGTTTCTCCGATCACAGCCTGCATACCCGCGGCTCCTTCGAGGCCTTCCGTCGTGCGTCCTCGTCGCATCGCTGGCTCTACACCCACCGCGACGGCAAGTGGGCTGCCTTCTACTCGGCTGAGGCGATCGCCGCGCAGGCCGCGTTCTTCGACCACTTCCTCAAGGGCGAGGACAACGGCTGGGACCGGGTCCCTCCGGTTCGGGTGGCGGTGCACGACCACGGACCGGAGCCGGCTGCAGTCATCGCCGACAGCGCGTGGCCGCCGCCGGACCTGTCCTGGGAGCACCTGCACCTGGATCTCGACAATGGCCGGCTGCAACCACACCCGCAGTCGCAGCCGCAGCGGGCGAGCTTCGACCTCCGCGACGGCATGGTCTCCCTGGCCTGGACCTCCCCGGCCGATCTCGATGTCATCGGCCACGCCGCACTGCGCCTGTGGGTGAGCCTGGAAGGAGCCGAGGACGCGCACCTCTTCATCGGCATCCGCAAACTGCGACAGGGGCGCGAAGTAGTGTTCGAGGGATCCTACGGGTTCGGCTTCGACATGGTGACGCGCGGCTGGCAGCGGCTTGCGCATCGCGAACTCGACGTCGACCTCAGCACCCCCTGGCAGCCGGTGCATACCCATCGGATCGCAGAGCCGCTGATCCCCGGTGAGGTGGTGCCGGTCGATATCGCCCTGCAGCCTCACGCAACGCGCATGCAGGCGG
>CAINGG010000210.1 GCA_903848435.1 uncultured Actinomycetes bacterium
GGGGGCATGCCGCAGACGACTTCAACGACATCGATCTCGTGCCCGGGGAGCACGACCTACGACGCGGCCTCGACTGGCAGGCGCGGCATATCCCGGTCGATCCCGGCCGCCGCCGAGCGGTACTCACGCCCGGCGCTATCGGCGACCTGATGGTCGACCTGTGGTGGTCCGCGAGCGCCCGCGAGGCAATCGAGGGCCGCAGCGTATTCAGCGCTTCCGAGGGACGCACGCGCATCGGCGAGCGACTCTCGCCGCGATCGCTCACCCTGGCCAGCGACCCGGCGGATCCGCAGATTCCCTCGTCGGATTTCCTGTCCACCGCGACGTCCTCCGACATGTCTTCGGCCTTCGACAATGGGCTCGGTCTCGAGCGTGTCAACTGGCTGCACGACGGAGTCCTGGAGCATCTGCACTGCCCTCGATGGCTCGCGCGGCGTTCCGATGTGCCCGTGGCGGTGAGCGCGGACACGCTGCGCATGACCGATACGGCTGGCAACGGCAACCTCGATGACCTCATCGCTCGTACCGACGACGCCCTCCTGGTGACGTGCGTCTGGTACAACCGCCTGGTCGATCCGCAGACCCTCCTGCTCACCGGGCTGACTCGAGATGGCGTCTACGTCGTCAGCGGTGGCGAGGTGATCGGGGCGACGACCAACTTCCGCTTCAATGACTCTCCCGTGGCCATGCTGGGCCGGATCACGGACGCCGGTGTGACGCAACGCACGCAGCCGCGGGAGATGGGCGACTATGCGGCGCGGGTCGCGATGCCCGCGGTCACCGTGGAGGACTTCCACTTCTCCACCCCGAGCGACGCCCTCTAAGAGCGTGCCCGCCGGCTCCCCTCGCCGCGCCGGAATGCCCGTTGGCGCTTACGGTTGGGACGTGGCAAGCGATGGTCGGCCCCCCGCCCCCGAGGTCTACTCGATCACGGGCGCGCCGGAGAGCCTGACCGACGAGCAGGGTCCCCGTACCCGCCGCTACCTCATCTCCATGTCGATCCGCACGGCCTGCGTCATCCTGGCGATCCTGGTGCCCGGCTGGCCGCGCTGGGTTTTCCTCGCCGGTGCGGTCCTGCTGCCCTACCTCGCCGTCGTCGCCGCCAACGCCGGTCGTCGCCGCCGGGGGACCACCGGCCCGGCGCCCTTCCTTCCCCCGCTCACCGCCCTGCCGCCCGGTCCGGGAGACCGGCGGGCCTGATTACGGTGTCCTCGTGTGGTCACTGCTGAGGACTCCCCGGTGGATCGGTTTCACCGTGCTCGTCCTCGCCGCCATCATCGCGTTCGGCCTGCTGAGTCGTTGGCAATGGGCCCGTGCCGAGGAACGCCGTGCCGATCGCATCGAGCTCCAGGCCGAGACGGCCGAGCCGCCGGTCGGCTGGACAACCGCGACGTCCGATCCCATCGAATGGCGTCCGGTCACGCTGTCCGGCACGTACGACTCATCCGCGACCGTCCTGATCCGGCAACGACCCCTGGACGGCCGTAATGGCTTCTGGGTCGCCACTCCCCTGCGTCAGTCGGACGGCACGCGCGTGTGGGTCAACCGGGGCTGGGTGCCGGTCGAGGGCACGGCGACTGCCGAGCAGCCCGCGCCCGCCCCACCCGACGGCGACGTGTCCATTACGGGCTGGCTGCGTGTCGGCGAGCGAACGCCCGATCCGGCACCGGCAGACCTGCCCCGCGGACAGGCTTCGGCTCTCGATCCCGTGGCGTTCGACGGCGAC
>CAINGG010000211.1 GCA_903848435.1 uncultured Actinomycetes bacterium
GTCGAGATCTGTCTCGGAGAGCAGTCCAGCCTCCGCCAGGACGGCGTACAGCGCGGCAGCCGCATGGCCCTTGGACAGAACGAGCCGATCGGGCTCGGGGCCGTCAAGCCGCAACACGCCAAGGTAGGCCGTGACCAGGATGTCGATGACCGAGAACTCCCCGCCGATGTGGCCCATGCCCGCGCTGCTCACCATCTGCAGGTCACGGAGGCGAACCCGCTGGCTCGCTGCCCGGAGTCGATCGACGTCGGCTGTCATCACCCCTCCGCCATGGACGACAGAAGTGCGTCCTGGACGATGCGCTGGGCAGCCAGGGCATCCTGACGAGCCTGGGCTTCCTGCAGTGCCGGCATGTCGAGGCTGTCCAATGCGCGGTAGATGGCCTTCAGCAGGCGAATGGACAAGCGTGCAGCTTCGACGGTGTCCTCCCGGAAGGGGAACTGGTCGAGCTGCCAGACGCCCTGCCAGTTGTTGATGCGCAGCGTGTAGAAGAACTCGAAGATCTCCGTGAGGTGGACCGTCCCCACGACGAGGTCGTCATCCCAGCCGCGCAGGTTGTCGTTGACATCCATGCCGTAGAGGAGCCCGTGATCGATAAGCAGCTGGGCGGCGTCGGCCGGTGACTCCCCGCCATAGAGCGAGTGGCCGAAGTCCAGCAGGACGCCGACATTGTCGAGGCCGATCTGCTGGATGCCGAGGATGGACCGCGCGGCGGAGTCCCAGGTCATCTTCACGCGCGGCTCGCGCGGCTTGTATTCGATGGCGATCCGCAGATCGGCGTTGGCCGAGGCAAGATCGCGCATCCCGTCAACCGCCAGCGTCCACAGATCGTGGTGGTTGACCTGGAAGGGGTAGTCCCAGCCGTCCTGGCCCGGCCAGATCTTCAGGTACTGGCCGTTGAGGGCACGCACCACATCGGCCGCTTCGTTCATCCGGTCAAGTGCCGCTGCCCGGACACCAGGGTCGGGATTGGTGAACGCTCCCTTGCCGAATCGCCGCAGATAGATCTCCGGGGTGATGCCGGTGACGAAGAGGCCGTGCGCTTTGAGGGCATCGCGCACCTCGTCGAGTGTGACCCCCGGGGTGAAGGGGTACGGCACGTCAACGGCCGACAGCTCCCCCACCTCGGCCGCACGCTCGATCATCTCCAGCGTGCTGACCGGTGGCGCATAACCGTCGGTCGCGTATCGGTCGACGTAACTGGCGAAGTGCCACAGGCCGGCACCGAAGGGCGGGTAGTCGGTCATGCTTCCTCCTCGAGGTCTGGTGCATCGGGGGCGAATCGGGAGCGGTCGATGGCGCGGCACCAGGCGTCACGCTGAGCCTGGCGAGCGGTAGCGGGCAGGTGGGGTTCGATCGGAGGGTCGAGATCGATCGGCGGAAGTGGGCGGCCGAGGCGTCGAGCAGCCATGCAGGCCGCGCCCAGTGCCGAAAGGGCAGCCTCCTGCGACCGCGCGACCGGGATGCCGAGCAGGTCGGCTTGCACGGCCATGAGCGCATCGATGCTCGACGCCCCACCATCGGCGTGCAGTCGATCGATCCGTCCATCGGTATCCCCGCGGACGGCGTCGACAATGTCGGCCACCTGGTGGGCTACGGACTCCACGGCAGCCCGAGCAAGGTGTTCGCGCGTGGTGCTGGCCGTCATGCCCGACAGAGTCGCGACCGCACGACGATCCCAATAGGGCGAGCCAAGACCCGTGAAGGCAGGCACCAGCGTGACACCACCCGCGTCGGGCACGCGCGCAGCGAGTTCGGCGACGATCCGGCCACCCGCCTGCACATCGTCACCGCTCACGATCTGGGCAATCCAGTCGATGGCCTGGCCCGTCGCGAGGATGTTGCCCTCGAGCGCATAGTTCGGCGCATCCGTCCACCACGCGATCGTGGTATCGAGGCCGGGGATGCGAGCGGTCACGTCAGCAAGGGGAATCATCACCGAGGTGCCGGTGCCGTAGGTGGCCTTCGCGATGCCGTCACCGCGCGAGGCGTGGGCAAAGAGGGCCGCGTGCGAGTCCGCGAGCACGGCCACGACGGGAACGCCGTCCGGAACTCCTGCCAGATCGCGCGTGGTGCCGAAGTCAGCATCGGAGTGGCGCACGTCGGGAAGCGCGCTTCGCGGAATCCCGAAGGCGTCCAGGAGTTCGAGATCCCAGTCCCCTGACGCGATATCGAGCAGGAGTGTCCGCGAGGCGTTGCCGGACTCGATGGCCCAGTCACCGGTGATGCGATGGACGAGCCACGAGTCGACGGTGCCCAACCGTAGGGAGGATCGGGGTCGGTCGGCATTATCGAGCAGCCAGCGCATCTTGGGCGCGGAGTACATGGCATCGAGCGTGAGTCCGGACTTCTCACGCACGCGTGCGGCCACATCGGGCGGCAGGCTCGACACCCAGTCCGCTGTGCGCGCATCCTGCCAACTCAACAGCGGCCCCACAGGCGCTCCGGTCGCCGCGTCCCAGGCGACGACCGATTCGCGCTGGTTGCTCAGCGCAATGGCGCGTACCGACACATCAGGGCGTGCGGCGCACGCGGTGGCGCCCGCAGTGATCACGGCATCGGCGATGTCGTTGGCGTCCTGCTCGACCCAGCCAGGGGCGGGCACCTGGAGGGCGACGGGGATGGCGGCGCGGGCCAGCACCTCGCCACTTCCGAGGGCGACCAGCAGTGCCTTGGCGGAGGACGTGCCGGCGTCGAGCGCCAGGACCGCCTCA
>CAINGG010000212.1 GCA_903848435.1 uncultured Actinomycetes bacterium
GGCCAGCGCCAGCGCGTGATGATCGCGATGGCCCTGGCCTGCTCCCCCGACCTCATCGTGGCCGATGAGCCGACGACCGCGCTCGACGTGATGGTGCAGGCGCAGGTGCTCGACCTGCTTACCTCACTGGTCCGCGACCTCGACATGGGCATGGTGCTCATCTCGCACGACCTCGGCGTGCTCGGCACGACCTGCGATCGCATCGCGGTGATGTATGCCGGACAGGTGGTGGAGACCGGTGCCGCGCTGGAGATCTTCGACCACCCCCAGCACCCCTACACGAAGGCCCTGGCGGGGGCGTTCCCGCGCATCGGTGATGCGGCCGCTCGCTACGCACCGGTGGGACTGCCCGGCGACCCGCCCTACCCGGGTGACATCCCAGGCGGATGCGCCTTCCATCCGCGGTGCCCGATCGCGATCGACGCATGCGCGACGACGACGGTTGAGCTGACAGGCGGCGTTCGCTGCATCCGGGTGGGCGCATGATCCTGTCGACACGGGACCTCAAGGTGGCCTTCGGACCGGTGCGCGCGGTCGACGGCGTCGACCTTGACCTGGGTGCGGGCGAGATCCTCGCGCTGGTCGGTGAATCCGGCTGCGGCAAGACGACTCTTGCGCGCACGCTGCTCGGCCTGGAGAAGCCGACCGCCGGATCCGTGTCGTTCGAGGGCAAGCCGCTGGACTATCGCAAGCTCAAGCAGTACCGCCGGCAGGTGCAGCTGGTGCTGCAGGATCCGCTGGGAGCGCTGAACCCGCGGCACACCGTCTACGACGCGGTGGCCGAGGGGATACGCATTCACAAGGTGCCCGGCAATGAGCAGGAGCTCGTCGCCGATGCGCTTTCCCGTGCGGGCCTGCGTCCGCCGGAGCGCTTCTTCCTGCGCTATCCGCACGAGCTGTCCGGCGGCCAGCGCCAGCGTGTGGTGATCGCGGGCGCGCTCGTGCTGCAGCCGCGGGTTCTCATCGCGGATGAGCCGGTGTCGAGCCTGGATGCATCAGTGCGCGGAGAGATCCTCGGCCTTCTGCTGAAACTGCGCGAGGAGCTGGGCCTGACCGTGCTCGTCGTCACGCACGACCTGGGGCTGGCTTGGAACATCGCCGACCGCGTGGCGGTGATGTACCTCGGACGGATCGTCGAGCTCGGGCCGACCGCCGACGTGCTGCAGTCGCCGCAGCACCCCTACACGCAGGCGCTGCTGTCGGTCGTGCCGGACGTTGCGCGCACGGAGCAGATCGTGCTGAAGGGCGAGCCACCCGATCCCGCGCGGATTCCGTCGGGTTGCCGCTTTCACCCGCGGTGCCCGGTGGTCATGGAGGCATGCGTGACGACCACCCTGCCAGTGCTGACTCCGGCACCCGGTCATCACACCGCGTGCCTGCGGGTGAGTGAGGCGTCTCGGACGAGCGCTACTTCCTGAGCAGCGTGTTGGCCACGTAGTAGTCGGCGCGAGCATCACCCTCATTGAAGTCGTACATCTGCTGAAGGTAGAGATTGCCGTCGCGCAGAGTCATGATGTAAGTCACCGTGGCAAAACTGGGGGTACGCAGCCCGCGAAGGGCTACGGTGCCGCGCGAACCGTCCTGCACCGTCGTGCGATAGCGACGCGCATCGAACTCTCCGACGTAGCACTGCTCGTCACCGCAGTTGGTCCAGATCTGCGCCTTAATAGCACCGCCGTCCTTGGTGATCTTCACCGTGGTCAGATCTGATCCGGGGCTGTTCCATGTGCCCACGAAGTCGCGCAGGTGGGTGACTCTTCCTGCCGAGACCGGTGCTGCGACCGTGGCTACCAGGGCGGCTGCAGCGGCTAGAGATGCGAAACATGCGGCCATGCGACGTCTCGGACTCTTGACCATGGTGGATGACCTCAACTTCCGTTGGGATGCGTGCCGAGACTAGGCCTCGTCAAGCGCCTGATTGACCCGCGCGAGCGCATCGACGTTCCAGGTTAGTGCCTTCTGCCAATCGAGATCGGCGTACTTGCAGGTGAAGATGCTGTGCACGAGCGGCGCTTCCCAGCGCTCGGGAGACGGCAGGATCGAATCGGGGATGCGCTCGGCCAGGGCCGACGAACGCGACACGGTCGCGTCATTGGGCCACACGGTGGGATCGGCGTCGCCTAGCTGGAAGTAGGTGCCCGCCAGCAGCGTGATCGGAATACCGGCCAGCACACTGCCCTGCGCGGTGTTCCAGCCGTCGGGTCCCATGAGGAACCTCTCGGTGTCCTCGCGATTGATGCCCTTGTCGCCGGCGTTGGCATAGGGGACCCAGTCCTGGTTGAACTTGATGGCGAAGGCATCTCCCTTGAACGCGTCCAGGCCGATCTCGTTGAAGGTGAAGCGACCGGGCACCGATCCCTCATGCGGTGTGCCGAGGGTGATCAAGGAACGCACGGTCATGGGCGCCTCGGTGTGCTTGAGCACCCAGATGGCAGAGCGTGCCCACAGGCCACCGTTGGAATGGCCGATGAGGTCGACCTCGGTGACGCCGTACTCGCTGCCTAGGTGGAGCAGGAAGCGTGCGAGACGTTCACCGCCCCAGCCGATGTCGCCGGCCGACATGATGGTCAGGTGCACGGGCAGCACGATGGGGCAGTCCTTGAACGGCCCGAACTCCTCGCTCGCCGAGTCGTCGACGACTCCCCAGGTGCTGCGCGTGGGTGCGGTGTAGACCTGCTTGCCCTGCGCGAGGAGGTAGTCGCGCAGCGCTGTGGCCGTGTTGCCGGCGGAGAGGTAGCCCTCGTCGGCGGAGCAGGCTCGGGTGGGTGTCGTGAAGGGAGTGGTGGCTCCGCCACCCGACACGATGACGACAGCGCGCGAGTCTGCGGCCATGGGACCTCCTCGGGATCCCTCACCATAGGGCGGCGCGCCTTTGGGCGGGGGGGATCGCTGGTAGTGGGCGGGGCGGGCGACTCTCCGGGGGTCGCGACACGCCGGGATCTCGACGCGCCGGGGGTTGACATCGTCAGTCCCCTCCGGCATACTTCGAACATACGTTCGATTGCTTGCTGACTCCGGCCGGTACGCCGGGTGGGCGGGGATCGAGCCGAGTGAGCGACTGATAGCGGGGCCGCTGGCCGGGCCCCGCGCCGAGTCCGACGCCGTGGGCGTGGGCCGGTGCGTGACGCGTGGAGCGCCTTCCCATCCGTGTCGTCCGCTGGAGTCCCGTGACCGCCCTGCTCGACCTCGACGCCAACATCGCCTTGGAGCATGCCCTGGCGCTCGTCGGCGAGGCCGCGGAGGCGCTCGCCCAGATCCCCCTGGAAGCCGTCGTGGGCGTGGGGCTCGGGGAGCAGCTTGTGCGGCTGCGCACCGTGCAGCGCCGCCTCGACGCCACCGGCTCGGCCATCGGGCAGCGTTTTGCCTCCTCCAGCGAGTGGGACATGGACGGCGCGCGCAGCGCCGCGCGCTGGATCTACGGCAATGGCAACGACTCGTGGGCCCAGTCACGCTCGGTGATCGAGCGCGGATCGCTGGCGACCGCGTTTCCCCGCATGGCCCAAGCGTGGCGCGACGGTGAGGTGTCCGCCCAGCACATCGATGCCCTGGGTCGCATCCTCCGTCGCTATGTCACCCTGCGGGCGGGCCTCCTGGCCGTCGACGACGCCATCACCGAGATCGCGCGGCGTTGCGAGCCGATGGAGTTCTACCAGCAGATGCGCGCCCTGTGTCATCGCGTCGACCCCGAGGCGGTGGATCAGCGTGATCGCGATCGTGGCACCGGCCTGCACGTGTCGACACTCATGGACGGCTTTGTGCGCGTCGACGGCACGCTAGATCCCGTGCTGGGAGCCCGCTTCGCTGCGGCTCTGGAGTCTGCGCGACGCACAGTGGACGTGCCGGAGGGAGAGGGCGGTTCTCGACACGTGGACCGCCCTCGGGATGCTGCCAGCGACGGCACCGCCGACCCGCTGTCTGCGGAGGCACTCGGCGAGGCAGCGGTGCGTGGCCGCGATCCCCGTCCGCTCTCCCAGCGCAACGTCGATGCGTTGAGCCGCATCCTCGATGCCGCCGGCGCAGCCGCCGACGACCTTGCGCTGCCCCTTGTCTCCGGTGAGCGCCCGACGGTCAACGTCACCGTGCCACTCGATGCACTGGTCGACGAGTCCTCGGTCGAGGTGGGCTGGCTTGAGCGCTTCGGGGTGCCGACGACCATGATCACCGGTGCCTCTGCGCGGGCACTGGCGTGCGATGCATCGCTACGTCCCCTGGTGGTCGATCGCCAGGGCCAGCTGGTCGCCATGCTGCCCAAGGCGCGGGCCATCCATCCGGCCCTGCGCCGCGCGGTCTTCATGCGCGATCATCACTGCCGGTTCCCAGGATGCCGATCACGTATCGACGAGGTCCACCACATCGTCTTCCACTCCCGCGGTGGTCCCACGGTGCTCGCCAACCTCATCGGGCTGTGCTGGTACCACCACCACGTCGTGCACGATGCCGGCTGGCTGCTCGAGGGCGACCCGGGCGGGCGCATGACCTTCCGATCCCGTTACGGCCGGGAGTCAACGAGCGATCCGCCGGGCTACGCGCAGCCTTGACGATTCGGCGTGGTGAGTGCGGTGTCGGCGTTGTCGATGGCCTGGTTCACGCGGGCTAGGGCGTCGGTGTTCCACGTGATTCCGGTCTGCCAGTCGAGTGGCGGCTCGGGGGTGAGCGGGCCGGGTCCGGCCTTCTGCGTTGCCCAGACGTTGTAGGCGTCCGACAGGAAGATGCTGTGGGTCAGTGGACC
>CAINGG010000213.1 GCA_903848435.1 uncultured Actinomycetes bacterium
CGACTCCTACGCCGACGCCGACTCCTACGCCGACGCCAACTCCGACGCCTACGCCAGTGCCTGAGCCCCAGGAGCCGATCAAGCCCCTGGACCTTCCCGGTCAGGTCGCAAATCCGGGGACCACCAGGATTGTGAATGGGCCGGTCCGGACCAACGCGGGTCAGACGGCGACGGTGCAGGTCACCTGCACTCTGCTCGTCACGAGCAGGGCGCAGATGGAGCCGCGCGGAACCTACGAACTGTGCACGGTGCGGAAGTACCGAAAGTCAGGAGTCGTGACGGTCACGACCTACGGCAATCCCCTACAACTCACTGTCAAGCTCCGCGCACCTGAGGTGCCGGGCTACACCGCCTACAAGCGGATCAAGATCTACAGCGTCGACTAGCGCGGGAACGACGATGCGCGCCAGGCACCCGGCCCCGGGCTGAGCCGAGGGCGCGTCTGCCGCGACGGCAGAGACCACAGGCTGCGACGGCGGCGCGCGGCCTTGTCGCGTGTCTCCCGCATGGCCGCGAGCGCGGCAATGACGGCGGCCACCTCGGCGGGAGTCGGGTTGCCGCGGATCACGACGGGGTCGTCGCTCACAGCGGGATGTTCCCGTGCTTCTTCGGCGGCCGACTCGCGCGCTTCGTACGCAGCGCGCGCAGGGCGCGCACGACCATGGGACGCGTCTCGCTCGGCAGGATCACCCGATCGATGTAGCCGCGCTCGGCCGCGGTGTAGGGGTTAGCGAGCGTCGCATCGTATTCCTCGATCAGCCTGGCGCGCTCAGCCTCGGGATCGGCAGCACCGGCGATCTCCTGGCGGTAGAGGATGTTGACCGCCCCCTGCGCGCCCATCACCGCGATCTGCGCGGTCGGCCAGGCGAGGTTGATGTCGGCACCGAGGTGCTTGGACCCCATGACGTCGTAAGCGCCGCCGTAGGCCTTGCGCGTGATGACGGTGACGAGCGGGACCGTCGCCTCGGAGTAGGCGTAGATGAGCTTGGCACCGCGACGGATGATGCCGTCCCACTCCTGGTCGGTGCCGGGTAGGAAGCCGGGGACATCGACGAAGGTGAGCACGGGGATGTTGAACGCGTCGCACGTGCGCACGAAGCGAGCGGCCTTCTCGGAGGCATCGATGTCGAGGGTGCCCGCGAACTGCATCGGCTGGTTGGCCACCACGCCCACCGGTCGGCCCTCGACGCGGCCGAAGCCCACGATGATGTTGGGTGCGAAGAGCGGCTGCACCTCGAGGAAGTCGCCGTCATCCAGCACGTGCTCGATGACCCGGTGCATGTCGTAGGGCTGGTTGGGTGAATCCGGGATCAGGGTGTCGAGCTCGCGATCCAGGTCGCTGATCTCCAGGTCGGCCTCGACGTCGTCGTAGGGCGGTTCGTCGAGGTTGTTGCTGGGTAGGTGTGCGAGGAGCGCGCGCACGTAGTCGAAGGCGTCGGACTCGTCGGTCGCCATGTAGTGGGCGACGCCGGACTTGGAGTTGTGCGTGCGCGCACCGCCCAGTTCCTCGAACTCCACGTCCTCGCCGGTGACGGTCTTGATGACATCGGGGCCGGTGATGAACATGTGCGAGGTCTTGTCAACCATGACGATGAAGTCGGTGATGGCGGGGGAGTAGACCGCGCCACCGGCGCACGGGCCCATGATCAGCGATATCTGCGGGATGACGCCCGATGCAGCGACATTGCGCCGGAAGATCTCGCCGTAGAGGCCGAGGGAGACGACGCCCTCCTGGATGCGCGCGCCACCTGAGTCATTGATGCCGATGACCGGGCAGCCGGTCTTGAGGGCGAGGTCCATGACCTTGACGATCTTCTCGCCGAAGACCTCGCCGAGGGAGCCGCCGAAGACGGTGAAGTCCTGGGCGAACACGCACACGGGACGGCCGTCGATCGTGCCGTAGCCAGTGACGACACCGTCGCCGTAGGGGCGGTTGTTGTCGAGGCCGAAAGCGTGCGAGCGGTGCCGGGCCAGCCCGTCGAGTTGCTGGAATGACCCCGGGTCGAGCAGCGCGTCGATGCGCTCCATTGCCGTGAGCTTGCCCTTGGCGTGCTGCTTGTCGACGCCCGCCTGCCGACGCCCTACGGCATCAGCACGACGGCGTTGCAGATCGTCGGCCTTCTCGCGCGTCGTACGGGGGATCGCGGATCCGGCGTCCTCGGCTGTCGTCACATGCGTACCTTAGCCCTGTGAGCGACGCCCGGGCAGACGCGCGCCGACCGCTCGGTGACATCTCCGGGGGCCTGTCGCGCGACGGGCGCTGGAGTCCATGGCCCGTGCCGATCGTGCTCGCGACGACGCCGTCCACGATGTCGGAGGCGGGCGCTCGTGCGGCAGAAGGCTCGCCCGAAGGCACCGTCGTCATCGCGGAGGAGCAGACGGCCGGGCGAGGTCGCGCGGGTCGGGAGTGGCAGTCCAAGCCCTTCGCCGGACTATGGCTCACCATCGTGCTGCGACCGACGGCTGATCCCGCGTCGCTCGGATGGCTTCCCCTCATTGCTGGCATCGCCGCCGTGCGCTCGATCGGGGAGCAGACCGGCCTGGATCTGCGCCTGAAGTGGCCCAACGACATCGTCGCTGAATCGGACGCGGGGCTGCTCAAGGTGGGCGGCATCCTCGCCGAGCGATTGGCCGATGGCGCTGTGCTCATCGGGATCGGCATCAACGTCGATCATGACGCGGATGAGCTGCCCGATGGCGGAACGTCGCTTCGGCTCCTTGAGGCCGGCGATGGCTTGACCGCTTCGCGAGAGTCGCTCGTCGTCGAGCTCCTCGGTGCGCTCGCTACCGACTATCGCGGCTGGCAGAGCGGCATCGATCCGGCTCCTGCCTACCTCGACCTGTGCGTGACCGTCGGTTGCGACGTACGCGTCGAGGCGCCCGGGCGCACCCTCGAGGGCATCGCCACCGGCGTGGGCCGGCACGGCGAATTGCTCGTCACCGACCGGTCCGGGACCGGTCACGTGATCTCCGCGGGAGACGTGCTCCTCGTGCGTCCGGCAATCAGGTGACATAAAGCGGTGAGGTTCCGGCGGCGATGTGGGAGCATCGCCGCATGGGCTACCCGAGGAATCTCCTGGGCGAGGATGAGGTCATCGAGTTCGAGATGAAGCCGCACTGGCGCGGCCTTATCTGGCCGGCCATCTGCCTCATCCTCACTGTCTTCGTCGGCGTCTGGTTGTTCACGATCATGGGCAATTGGGACAACATCATCGAGACGATCGGCCGGCCGGCCGTCGTCATCATCGCCCTCATCATCTTCTTCGTGTGGGTCCTGCGCCCCTTCCTCAAATGGGTGACCACCGAATACGTCTTCACAAATCGGCGCATCATCACCCGCGCTGGCGTCATCTCGAAGCAGGGGCGCGATATGCCCCTCTCGAAGGTCAACAACGTCTCCTTCGAGGTGGGCGTGCTGGGCCG
>CAINGG010000214.1 GCA_903848435.1 uncultured Actinomycetes bacterium
AGGCCGCAACGGCCCGCACGAGTCGCTCATTGCTGAAGGGCAGGAGGTCCTCGACGCTCCCGCCTCCGCGGGCGATAACGATCACATCGACCTCGGCGAGAGCGTTGAGTTCGGCGAGCGCATCGACGACGGCGGTGACGGCCGTGGTGCCCTGTACCGCTACCTCGCGCACCTCGAAGACGACGCTGGGCCAGCGGCCGCGCGCGTTGACGAGGACGTCGGTGAGGGCGGCGCTGGCGCGGCCGCTGATCAGCCCGACCCGCCGTGGGAGGAACGGCAGTGGACGCTTGCGCTCGGCGGCGAAGAGGCCCTCTGCCTGCAGCAGTGCTCGCACGCGCTCGATCTCTTCGAGGAGTGCGCCGCGACCGACGGGTCGGATCTCCCGCGCGCGTATCTGCAACTGTCCGCGGCCGGTGTAGAACTCGGGTCGGCCATAGACGATGACTCGCTGCCCCTCGCTGACCGGCGGCGTCACGACGTCCAAGGCGTTGGTGTCGATGACGACGCTGAGGGACAGGTCGGCCTCGACATCGCGCAATGTCACCCATGCGGTGCGCATCCCGGGGCGACGGCTGATTTGAGCTACCTGGCCATCGATCCAGATGGCTCCCAGCCGGCCGATCCAATCGCCGAGCAGCATCGAAACGGTGCGTACGGGGGCGGGCGACTCGGGTGAGGTATCCAGGCCCATGCGCGAAGGCTATGCCGAGCGCGGGGCACGGCCAGCGGAGGCCGACTCACCTCACTCGGCATACGATGGACGGGTGCCGAAGAAGGTTCTCCTCGCCGCCCCTCGTGGATACTGCGCCGGCGTCGATCGAGCGGTCGTGACGGTCGAGAAGGCCCTCGATCTCTACGGCGCCCCCGTCTACGTCCGCAAGCAGATCGTGCACAACAAGTACGTCGTCTCGCGCCTGGAGGAAAGCGGGGCGGTTTTCGTCGACGAGCTCGATGAGGTGCCGCCGGGGGCGACCGTTGTCTTCTCGGCCCACGGGGTGGCGCCGTCGGTCCACTCCGAGGCAGCCGAACGCGGACTGAAGACGATCGATGCCACGTGCCCGCTGGTGACCAAGGTCCACTCCGAGGCCAAGCGCTTCGCCGCTGAAGGCATGCAGATCCTCCTGATCGGCCACGAGGGCCATGAGGAGGTCGTCGGGACGATGGGGGAGGCGCCCGACCACATGGTCCTCGTCGAGAGCCCGGAGGACGCCGAACTCGTACCCGTGGACCCGGATCGACCGGTCGTGTGGCTGTCGCAGACCACGTTGTCTGTCGACGAGACCATGCAGACGGTCGATCGACTCCGTGAGCGTCTTCCGCAATTGCAGAGCCCTCCGAGCGATGACATCTGCTACGCGACCCAGAATCGTCAGGCGGCTGTCAAGGACATTGCCGCGCAGTGCGATCTGCTTATCGTCGTCGGTTCGGGCAATTCCTCGAACTCCGTGCGCCTGGTCGAGGTGGGCCTCGAGTCGGGCGCCGGTGCGTCTCATCGTGTCGACGGAGTCGACGAGTTGCGTGATGAATGGCTCGAGGGAGTCCAGACGGTCGGCCTCACCTCGGGTGCGTCAGTGCCTGAGGTTCTCGTCGCTGGCGTGCTGGACTGGCTCGCCAAGCGTGGCTACGACGACGTCGAAGAGGTCACGTCGGCCGAGGAGACCCTGGTCTTTGCGCTGCCCCCGGAACTCCGCCGCGACATGAAGGCGGCGGCGAAGGCAGCGGCGCTGTAGTTAGGCCGCGCTCTGGGTGGACCGCGACCTGGACCGTCGCAGCAGCACGATGACGAGGGCCGCGACGGTCGCACCGAAGATCCACAGCACGTTGTTGCCCAGCGTGATGACGATCATCAGCGCTTCATTCACGAGCAGGTCGGTGATCGGCCCCAGCATGAGTTGGCCCGCCGTCACGACGGCGAGGAACATCGCCAGCGGGGGAGCGATCACCGCGATGGGCCAGTCGGCCATGCGCACCATGAATGCTCCGTAGACGCTCGCGGCCATGAGCGCCAACCCCGTGATCCAGTTGACGGCACCCACCACGATGACATCGGCAAAGGCCACCAGCACGGTGACCCCGATGACGACCAGCCAGACGCCGGATGCGCGGATGCCGGGTGCCGCGTGCGCGCCGCGGCGCCCGCCGACGCCGCCCACGTAGGTCGTCCCAGCGCCGGCCGGAGACGGCGCACCGGTGACTGACGCGGCCTCCGCATCTGCGACTGGCACTGCACCTGCGACGGCGACTGGCGCTGCGCCAGCGTCGGCGATTGACGCTGCGCTTCCCGCTGACACCGCGCCTGACGCCGCGCCCACGGGCGGGCCGTCATCGAG
>CAINGG010000215.1 GCA_903848435.1 uncultured Actinomycetes bacterium
ACCCGAGCTCGTGGCCGGCCTCGCGGCCGCACTGTCGCCGCTGGACGCCATCGTCGTGATGGGGCACGACATGGAGTCATCGAGCCGCTGCCTCATGGCAGCCCTGGAGGGCGATGCCGGCTACGTCGGGGCCCTGGGCTCGCACGCCATGCAGCAGGCCCGGGCGGACTGGCTGGCCTACCGAGACGTCACCGATCTTGAGCGCGTGCACGGGCCCGCCGGCCTGGACATCGGGGCTCGCTCCCCGGTGGAGGTGGCGGTAGCCATCGCGGCCGAGATCCTGGCTAGCCGTTCCGGCTAGGGGACTGCCAATTGCTGCGATCCCCGGTTGCGCACCCCCCTGCCAGGAGTAGTTTGCCCGTATTCGCTCCACCACCTGGAAAGGAGTGACCCGTGGCCGTCGAATCCACTGGGCACGAGCGCGGCAACCCGCGCCTGTACGCACTCGTCGAGAACTCCCCGAAGACCGGCAAGAGCCCCACCGTGTGGGCCTGGCCCCAGTTCATCGACTTCCTCAAGGTGGCGGGCCAGCCGGTCCAGGGGCCCTGGCCCCCGCACCAAGAGGCCCGACCCGATCCCGATGCCGACTCCATGCCGGTCGCCGTGCGCGACCCGCAGTCCTGATAGCGCGAGAGGACTCCATGTATCCATCACGTTTCGCCTACGACGCACCCGCCTCGGTGGGGGAGGCCGTCGCGATCCTTGACCGCTCCGGCGGCGAGGCCAAGGTCATGGCAGGCGGGCAGAGCCTGATCCCCATGCTCAAGCTGCGCTTCGCGTCGCCTGAGCGCATCGTCGACATCAACAACATCCCCGGCCTGGATTACCACCGGCTCGATGCGGACGGCACCTTGCACATCGGCGCCCTGTGCCGGCACGAGGACCTGGAGTTCTCCGAGGTGATCGCCCAGTCGCATCCCACGCTCTACGCGGCGGCGGCCGTGGTGGCCGACCCCATCGTGCGCACCCGCGGCACGTTCGTCGGGTCCGTGTGCCACGCCGACCCGCAGGGCGACTGGGCCGCCACGATGATCGCGCTCGACGGGCGCATCGTCGCCGTGGGCCCCAACGGTCGCCGCGAGATCCCCATGAGGGACTTCGTGCTCGGCCCCTTCACCAACGCCCTCGCCTACAACGAGATCGCGGTCGAGGCCGTGATCCCGCCGGCCAAGGGCAAGGCGCGCGGCGGCTACCTCAAGCTCGAACGCCGCATCGGCGACTTCGCGACGGCGTCCGTGGCGGTGGCGCTCGACATGGACGGTGACGTCGTACGTCGTGCAGGCTGCGCCCTCGCCGGTGTCGGCGGCAAGACCATCGATGCCAACCAGGCCATCTCGGTGCTCAATGGCAAGGCGCTCACGCCCGACAACATCGAGGCGGCGGCCGACGCCGTGGCTGCAGCGGCCGACCCGCGCACCGACCACCGCGGATCGGCCGCCTACAAGCGGCAGATCGTCAAGACCTTCGTGACCCGCATCCTCGACAACGTCGCTCGCACCGAGCAGAAGGCAGCCTGACATGACGAGCCTGTACGAAGAGATCCCCCCGGCGCCGCCCGCTGATGTGCCCACGCGGCGCGTCACGATCACGGTCAACGGCGAGAAGCGCACGCTCGACATCGAGCCGCGCCTCCTGCTCTCCCACCTCATCCGGCAGGGACTGCAGCTCACCGGCACCCACATGGGCTGCGACACCACGGGATGCGGCGCGTGCACGGTGCTGCTCAACGGCCGGCCCGTCAAGAGCTGCACGGTCCTGGCCGTGCAGGCCGATGGCCGTGACGTGGAGACCGTCGAAGGCCTGGCCTCGGCACAGAAGCTGCATCCGCTGCAGGAAGGCTTCAAGCAGGAGCACGGCCTCCAGTGCGGCTACTGCACGCCCGGCATGATGATGGCCGCCAAGGCCCTGCTGGAGCGCAATCCCGATCCGACCGAAGACGAGGTCCGCTGGGCCCTGTCGGGCAACATCTGCCGGTGCACCGGCTACCAGAACATCGTGAAGGCAGTCCTGTGGGCTGCCGCCAGGATGCGCGAGCAGGAGGGCTGATCGACATGGCGCTGGACGAACTCAAGATCGGCGGCATGGGCGCGAGCCGCCGCCGCGTCGAGGACAACCGCTTCATCCGAGGCAAGGGTCGCTACGTCGACGACATCGTCCTGCCCGGGATGCTCCACATGGAGATCCTGCGCAGCCCGGTGGCCCACGCCCGCATCAAGTCGATCGACACGAGTGCCGCCTGGGAGGTCCCCGGCGTACGCCTGGTGCTCACCGGCGACACGATGGCCGCACGCAACCTTGCGTGGATGCCCACCCTGTCGTACGACACGCAGGCCGTCATGGCCACCGACAAGGTGCGCTTCCAGGGCCAGGAGGTCGCGGCCGTCATCGCCGACGACCCCTACATCGCCAAGGACGCCTGCAGCAAGATCGTCGTCGAATACGAGCAGCTGCCGCCGATCGTGAATCCCCTGCAGGCCCAGGCTCCTGACGCCCCGCTGATCCGCGACGACAAGGAGACCCAGACCTCCAACAAGATCTTCGACTGGGAGATCGGCGACAAGGCGGCCACCGACCGGGCCTTCGAGGAGGCCGACGTCATCTCGAAGATCGATTTGCACTACCCGCGGTCGCATCCGTCGCCGCTGGAGACGTGCGGGTCGATCGCGGACTATGACCGCGCGACGGGCAAGCTCACCGTCTACATGACCACGCAGGCCCCGCACATCATCCGGGCCGCGGTGGCAATGGTCGCCGAGCTTCCCGAGCAGATGATCCGCATCGTCTCGCCGGACCTCGGCGGGGGCTTTGGCAACAAGGTGCCCGTCTACCCCGGCTACGTCATCTCGATCCTGGCCTCGATCCTCACCGAGCGCCCCGTGAAGTGGATCGAGGACCGATCGGGCAATCTCATCTCGACGGGTTTCGGCCGCGACGTCTACCTGCAGGGCGAGATGGCCCTGCGCAAGGACGGCAAGATCCTCGGCCTGCGGATGCACACGATCTCCGACCACGGTGCCTTCTACGCCGATGCCCAGCCGACCAAGTTCAAGATCGGCCTCATGCACTCGGCGTTCGCCGCCTACGACGTGCCGGCCGCGCACCTCACGAGCGAGGGCTGGTACACCAACAAGGCGCCCGGGGGCGTGGCCTACCGCTGTTCGTTCCGCGTCACCGAGGCGATGTTCTTCCAGGAGCGGATGATCCACGCCGCGGCTAATGACCTCGGCATGGACCAGGCGGAGTTCCGCAAGGTCAACCTGGTCAAGGACGACATGTTCCCCTACCGCACGGCCTTCGGATTCCTCACCGACTCCGGGCAGTACGCCAAGTGCCTCGACGTCGCACTGGAGGCCATCGGCTACAGCACGTTCAAGCAGGAGCAGGAGGAGGCCCGCAAGCGCGGCAAGCTCCTCGGCCTGGGCATCTCGACGATGACCGAGCCGCTCGGCGCAGGCAATAGCCGCGAGTACGACATCATCGGCATCAAGATGTTCGACTCGGCCGAACTCCGGGTCCACATGACCGGCAAGGCCATCTTGCGCACCGGTGCCAAGACTCAGGGGCAAGGTCACGAGACGACGTGGGCACAGATCGTCGCGCACGAGCTCGGCATCCCGGCGGACGACATCGTCGTCGAGGAGGGCGATACCGATACGGCACCGTTCGGCATGGGCACCTATGCATCGCGCTCCACGCCGGTGGCGGGAGCCGCCGTCGCGATGGTGTCGCGCAAGATCCGTGCCAAGGCGCGCAAGATCGCCGCACACCTGCTGGAGGTGTCCGAGGAGGACATCGAGTGGGAGCTCGGTCGCTTCTACGTGCGCGGCAACCAGGAGCGTGGCGTCACGATCCAGGACTGCGCCCTCGCGGCCTACAGCAACGTGCCCGACGGCATGGAGCCCGGCCTCGAGAACAACGCCTACTACGACCCGCCCAACCTCACGTGGCCATTTGCGGCCTACCTTTGCAAGGTCGAGGTCGATCCGCAGACCGGTGTCTGGGACGTGCTCAACTTCGTGGCCGTTGACGACTGCGGGGTGCGCATCAACCCGATGATCGTCGAGGGCCAGATCATGGGAGGCCTCACCGAGGCCTACGCGATGGCGAGCATGCAGTACATCACCTTCGACGAGGAGGGCAACTGCATCGGCTCGAACTTCATGGACTACCTGCTGCCGACGGCGTGGGAGACCCCGGGCTTCGAGCTCC
>CAINGG010000216.1 GCA_903848435.1 uncultured Actinomycetes bacterium
CACGCTCGACCTCGAGCAGGAGTCCGGTCAGGCCCTCGGCCGCCGTACGGTCGTCGATGTCCTGGAAGTGCAGGCACAGGCGATTGCCGTGCGGGCGCACGGATTCGATGAAGAGGACGCGATCGCTATCGGCGACGAGCAGGGGTGCGCCAGCGATGAATCGGCGCTCGGGCTCGTCGGTGCGACTGTCGATGAGGACGTCGCCCCGCACGCCGAGTGCCCGCCCGATCCGAGCGACCACGACGCGCACGGGAGCGTCAGCGTTCGTCGACGTCGAGGAAGTCGATGCGGATGTGGCGCTCGGGCGAGATGGCCGACACCACGGTGCGCAGTGCCGTGGCCGTGCGCCCGGAGCGTCCGATCACCCGACCCATGTCCTCGGGGTTGACGCGCACCTCGAGCGAGCGGCCGCGACGGCCGGTGCGCTCCCGCACGTCGACATCGTCGGGGTTGTCGACGATCCCGCGGACGAGGTGGCCCAGGGCCTCATCGATCACGTCAGGAGCCCTCGGACTCGGCGGCCTCGACAGCCTCGGCGACGGCCTCGTCGGCCACGGCGGCAGCAGCGTCGGCAACGACATCAGCCTCGACGGCAGCCTCAACGGCCGCCTCAGCCTGCGCGGCGGGGATCTCTCCGGCGTTGGCTTCCGCGATCTCGACGATGGCCTCAGCCTCGGCAAGCACGGCGGCGTCAGCGGCGGCAACGGCCACGGCCTCGGCGACAGCGGCGTCGGCCACCTTCTCAGCGACCTTGCGCGGTGCCGGCGTCTTGGGCTCGTCGGCAGCTTCCTTGACCGCAGCCTCGTAAGCCACGACCTTCGATGCCTTGGGAGCAGCAACCTTCAAGGTGCCTTCCTGTCCGGGCAGGCCCTTGAACTTCTGCCAGTCTCCGGTGATCTTCAGTAGCACGAGCACGGCCTCGGTGGGCTGGGCGCCGACCTTGAGCCAGTGCTGCGCGCGCTCGGAGTCGATTTCGATGAGGCTCGGGTCCAGCATGGGCTGGTAGAGGCCGATCTCCTCGATGGCACGACCGTCGCGCTTGGTGCGCGAGTCGGCGACGATGACGCGGTACTGGGGGGCGTGGATCTTGCCCACGCGCTTCAACTTGATCTTGACGGCCACGGCCGGCACTGCTCCATTCGATTCGGCCACCCGAAGGTGGTCAGGGTGGGACCTGGGCGTCGCGTGGGGTGCGTCGCCGCCGGTCCCGGCGGGTACGCCGCCCCGGGTTGAGAGGGACCCTGGACCGCGTACAGCACGGGGAAGTCTGCCAGAGGGGGGCCGCATCGGGCGAATCAGCCCCTAGGGGCCGCCCAGGAGCTTCTTCATCTCATCGGGCAGCTCGAAGTCGGCTGCCCCGGCCGGCGTGGCAGCCGGAGCCTCGCTGGCCCGGGTCTGCGCATCGCGCTCCTGGGCCGCCCGGGTCGCGGGGTTGCCGCTGCGGCCCTTCTTGGACTTGGCCGGCGCCTTGCCCGACCGGCCCTTCGACTTCTTGCCAGCGCCTGCCCCGAAGCCCGGCATGCCGGGCATCGCGGGCATGCCCTTGCCGCCACGCATCTGGCGCATCATCTTCTGCGCTTCGCCGAAGCGCTCGACAAGCCCGTTGACGTCGCTGACCTGCGTGCCGGAGCCGCGGGCAATGCGCGCGCGTCGTGAGCCGTTGAGGATCTTGGGGTCCTGCCTCTCCTGCGGCGTCATCGACTGGATGATCGCGGCAACGCGATCGAGTTCCTTGTCGTCGACCTGGTCGAGCTGGGCCTTCATGTCGCCCATGCCCGGCAGCATCCCGAGGATCTTGCCCAGCGAGCCCATCTTCTTAACGGCCTGCATCTGGCCGAGGAAATCCTCGAGCGTGAAGTCCTCGCCCTGTGAGACCTTGCGCGCCATGCGCTCGGCCTCGTCGGCATCGAAGGCGCGCTCGGCCTGCTCGATGAGAGTGAGCACATCGCCCATGTCGAGGATGCGCGAGGCCATGCGGTCGGGGTGGAAGGCCTCGAAGTCCTCGAGCTTCTCGCCCGTCGACGCGAAGAGGATCGGCCGGCCGGTCACGGACACGATCGACAGCGCAGCACCGCCACGGGCATCGCCATCGAGCTTGGTGAGGACGACGCCGTCGAAGCCCACGCCCGACTCGAACTCCTCGGCGGTGCGCACGGCGTCCTGGCCGATCATCGCGTCGACGACCAGCAGGATCTCGTCGGGGTTGACGGCCTCGCGCACATCGCGCAGCTGCTGCATGAGCTCGGCGTCGATGGCGAGGCGACCGGCGGTGTCGACGATGACGATGTCTCGCAGGTCGATGCTCGCGCGTTGCACGGCGTCGCGTGCAACGACGACCGGATCGCCCACGCCGTTGCCTGGCTCGGGCGCGAAGACGGGGACGCCAGCGCGCTCCCCGACGATGCGCAACTGGTCGACGGCATTGGGGCGCTGCAAGTCGGCGGCGACCAGCATGGGCGCGTGGCCCTGCTCGCGCAGGTAGCGGGCGAGCTTGCCGGCGAGCGTGGTCTTGCCCGCGCCCTGCAGGCCGGCCAGCAAGATCACGGTGGGCGGGTTCTTGGCGAACCGCAGGCGCCGGGTCTCGCCGCCGAGGATGGCGACGAGCTCCTCGTGGACGATCTTGACGACCTGCTGAGCCGGGTTGAGCGCTCCGCTGACCTCGGCCGACAGCGCCCGCTCCTTGACCTTGGCACAGAACTCCCGGACGACGGGAAGGGCGACGTCGGCATCGAGCAAGGCGATGCGGATCTCGCGAACCGTCTCATCGATGTCGGCCTCGGAGAGACGGCCCTTGCCGCGCAGGTTGCGGAAGGTCGCCGCCAGGCGGTCAGACAGGCTCGCGAACATCGTGTCCTCGGATCGGGGCCCGGGAGCCCGGGCACCCCGACAGACTAATGGGGGTCGGGCGCCAGGGCGTCGAGCACCGTCGCCACGATGCGCGCGCGATCGGCCGCATCGAGCCTGCTGCCATCGGGGCGGCGCACATAGAAGACGTCGATGACCTCTGACCCGAGGGTCGCTACGCGAGCGGCGGTGATGAATGCTCCGGCAGAGGTGACCGCGGAGCCGAGGCGGTGCAGCAGCCCCGCCTCGTCATGCGCGCGCACCTCCAGGACATCATCCGACGACGCAGCGCCAGTGACGAAGTCGACGCGGGCGGGCGCACTGCCCGCGCGCGCAGGCTGCTGCCGCGCGGCCAGCTTGGCGGTGACGTCGAGTCCACCGGCGAGCGCGCGGTCGATGTCGTGGCGTAACTGCTCCCGCGAGGGCGGATCGCCGTAGAGCGGATGCACGACCCAGGAGCTCACCGCCCGGTCGCCCACCGTCTGGGTGTCGGCCGAGCGGACCTGGAGACGATTGAGCGCGAGTACTCCGGCGATGTCGGCGAGGAGTCCCGGGCGATCGTCCGCGGCGACGATGACCCGGGTGGACGCATCACCGGGCGCGAGTCGCACCTGCAGTCCGGGAGCGGCTATGAGGTCGGCATGCGCTAGAGCGACCTGGGGCTCGCCGGGCACCGTCTCTCCGGCGAGGCTCGCCCTCGTGCGCGCGACGAGGTCATCGATGAGCGCGGACTTCCAGTCACTCCACGCGGCGGGGCCGGTGGCGAGCGCGTCCGATTCCGTCAGCGCGTGCAGCAGGTCGAGGGTGCGGCGGGTCTCCACGGCTTCCGCGACAAGGGCGATCGTCATCGGATCGTCCAGGTCGCGGCGCGTCGCGGCCTCGGGTAACAGCAGGTGGTGCTGGACGAGCGAGACGAGCACCGCGGTGTCGTCGGCATCGAAGCCAAGCCTGGGTGCGAGGTCGGCAACGAGGAGCATGCCCACCTCCGTGTGATCCCCGGGGCGCCCCTTGCCGATGTCGTGCAGCAGCGCTCCGACGAGCAGCAGGTCCGGTCGCTCGACGCGACGCACGCGTTCGCCGGCATTGGCCGCTGCCTCGATGAGGTGGCGATCCACGCGATAGACGTGCAAGGCATTGCGTTGCGGCGCTCCGCGCACCGGTCCCCACTCCGGAATCAGGCGTTCGATCAGGCCGGCGCGATCGAGTGCCTCCCACACCGGGACAAGTGCGGGCCCGGCCCCGAGGAGGGAGACGAGCGCGTCGCGCGCATCGTCAGGCCAGGGCACCGGCATGGGCGCCGACTCGTCGGCGAGCCGGTGGAGGGCAGCCGGCGATATCGGCAGCCCGGCCTGCGCGGCCGCGGCGGCCAGGCGCAGCACGAGC
>CAINGG010000217.1 GCA_903848435.1 uncultured Actinomycetes bacterium
CGAGCAGATGGCCGAGGCCGTACGCCGTAACGGCGGCCGGGCCCTCATCGAGGCATCCGGCGGCCTGACGCTCGCCAATGCGGCTGCGGTCGCGGCCACCGGCGTCGACTACGTGGCCGTGGGCTCCCTCACGCACTCGGCCCCCGCCCTCGACATCAGTGGCGACCTCAGGGATGCGACATGACCCTCCTGGCCATCGATGTGGGCAACACCAACACCGTTCTCGGCCTCTTCGAGGGCGATGTGCTCACGCGGTCGTGGCGCATCAAGACCGATGCGCGGTCAACCGCTGACGAGATCGAACTGGTCTTCCGCGGGCTCCTCGATGGTGCACCGGACGTGACGGGCATCGCGCTGTGCTCGACCGTCCCGGCGGTGCTGCGAGAAATGCGCGAGATGCTCAGCGAGTACCACTCCGACGTACCCACGGTCATCGTCGAGCCCGGCACCAAGACAGGCGTGCCCGTGCTGACCGACAACCCCAAGGAGGTCGGCACCGATCGCATCGTCAACACGATCGCGGCCTTTCACCTCTACGGCGGCCCCTCGATCGTCGTGGACTTCGGCACCTCCACCAATCTCGATGTCGTCTCCGGCAAGGGCGAGTTCCTCGGCGGCGCCCTGGCGCCCGGCATCGAGATCTCCCTCGACGCCCTCGCCCAGCGGGCCGCGCAGCTGCGCAAGGTCGAGCTGGTGCGCCCGCGGTCGGTGATTGGCAAGAACACCGTCGAGGCACTGCAGTCCGGTGCCCTCTACGGTTTCGCCGGCCAGGTCGACGGCCTCGTCCGACGCATCACCGACGAGCTCGGCGGCGTCACCGCCGTCATCGCGACCGGCGGGCTCGCACCCATCGTCGTGGCGGAGTCGGAGACCATCACCCATCACGACCCCGACCTCACCCTCGTCGGCCTGCGTCTGGTCTTCGAGAAGAACGTCGACTGATCGCGCACAGCGGCGTCCCACTACCCTTGCGCACGTGACCGACGACGCCGACAACCTTGAGCCGGGCGATGACCTGCCCGAGCAGATGCGCGTCCGTCGCGAGAAGCGCGAGCGACTGCTGGCCGCCGGGCACGAGCCCTACCCCGTGCGCCTGCCGATCACGCACACGATCGCGCAGTTGCGCGCCGCTTACCCCGACCTCGAGGTCGATGTCTCGACGGGGGACCGCGCGGCCATCGCCGGGCGAGTGATCTTCCAACGCAACACCGGCAAGCTGTGCTTCGCCACCCTGCGGGCCGGCGACGGCACCGAGATCCAGGCCATGCTCTCGCTGTCCTCCGTCGGCGACGATGCCCTGGAATCCTGGAAGCAGCTGGTCGACATCGGCGACCACGTCTTCGTGGCCGGCGAGGTGATCACCTCCAAGCGGGGTGAGTTGTCGGTGCTTGCTGACGAGTGGCGCATGGCGACCAAGTCGCTGCGGCCCCTGCCGGTCGCCCACAAGCCACTGTCCGAGGAGACACGGGTACGCCAGCGCTACGTCGACCTCATCGTGCGACCGGAGGCCCGCGAGATGGCGCGCGTGCGTGTCGCCACGGAGGCGAGCATCCGTCGCAGCCTGGCCGATCGCGGCTACCTCGAGATCGAGACGCCGGTGCTGCAGACGCAGCAGGGAGGTGCGACAGCCCGCCCCTTCGTCACGCGTTCGCACGCGTTCGACATGGAGCTCTTCTTGCGCATCGCCCCCGAGCTTTTCTTGAAGCGTGCCCTGGTCGGCGGGCTGGAGCGCGTCTTCGAGATCAACCGCAACTTCCGCAATGAGGGCGCCGACTCCACGCACTCGCCCGAATACGTGGCCCTGGAGTTCTACGAGGCCTACGCCGACTACCGCGACATGGCGCGCATCACGCGCGAGATCATCCAGGAGGCCGCGCTCGCAGCGACCGGGAGCATGGTGGTCACCCACGCCGACGGCAGTGTCCACGACCTGTCGGGTGAGTGGCCCGAGGTCGATCTCTACGGATCGGTATCGCAGGCGGTCGGCCGCGAGATCACGCCGAGCACTCCGGAGGCCGATCTGCGCGCCATGTGCGCCGCGCACGGCATCGAGCCGCAGTCACACTGGCTGCCCGGCAAGTGCGTCGAGGAGCTCTTCGAGGAACTCGTCGTCCCCACCTTCACCGGGCCGACGTTCGTCATGGACTTCCCCGAGGACACCTCACCGCTCACCAGGCATCACCCGTCCAGGCCGGGGATCGTGGAGAAGTGGGACCTCTACGTCAACGGCTACGAGCAGGCCACCGGCTACTCCGAGCTGGCCGACCCGGTGATCCAGCGCGAACGACTCATCGCGCAGGCGGCGCAGGGTGCTCGCGGCGACGACGAGGCGATGCCGGTCGACGAAGACTTCCTGCGCGCGCTCGAGATCGGCATGCCGCCAGCCGGTGGCGTGGGCCTGGGCATCGACCGATTGCTCATGTCGATCACCGGGCTCGGCATCCGCGAAACCATCCTCTTCCCGCTGGTCAAGCCCGAGCGATGAGCGACATCACCCTGCGCCCCGCGCGCACCCGCGACGTCCAGGCCGTGCGACGCCTCATCGGCCTCTTCACCGCTGACGGCCGGCTCCTGGCCAAGGCGCCGGTCACCCTCTACGAGGACGTGCAGGAGTTCCTCGTCGCCGAGATCGACGGCAATGTCGTGGGCTGCGGCGCCCTGCACGTGCTGTGGGAGGACCTCGCGGAGATCCGCACCCTGGCCGTCGACCCCGATCACCATCACCGCGGCATCGGCGGTCGCATCCTCGACGCCCTGGTCGACCGCGCCTACGAGCTGGGCCTGGCACGCCTCTTCTGCCTGACCTTCGAGGTCGAGTTCTTCGCCGCCCACGGCTTCCACGAGATCGACGGCAGCCCCGTTGACCAGGCGGTCTTCGAGCAACTGCTGCAGAGCTACGACGAGGGCGTCGCCGAGTTCCTCGACCTGGAGCGGGTGAAGCCCAACACCCTCGGCAATCGGCGCATGCTGCGAGTGCTGTGATGCGGGCGATCGTCGCGGGTGCCTTCGCGCTGGCCCTCGCGGCCCTGGGCCTCGCCCCCGTCGCGACCGCGGCGCCGGCTCCGGCGTCCGACCGTCCGCTCGACGGCATGGTGATCGCCCTCGATCCCGGTCACCAGCTCGGCAACTCCAATCCGGCGCACTTCGACGAGTTGGCCCAGACCCACTTCAACGGCCACGAGACCAAGATCTGCAACACGTCGGGCACCGCCACCAACGCCGGCTTCCCCGAGGCAACCTTCACGTGGAACGTCGCCCTGCTGGTCAAGGAGCAGCTCGAGGCCCTGGGCGCTGACGTGCGCATGACCCGGCATTCGAACTCCTGGAAGAAGTGGGGGCCGTGCGTCAACGACCGCGGCCAGTTCGGTGCCAAGGTGGGGGCCGACCTGATGCTGTCGATCCACGCCGACGGGGCCGACTCCTCCGGCTACGGCTTCTACGTGATGCTGCCGGCGGTCATCAAGGGCTGGACCGACGACATCTCCGCCAAGTCGATCCGCCTCGGCAAG
>CAINGG010000218.1 GCA_903848435.1 uncultured Actinomycetes bacterium
CCGTCTCTTGGCGGCATGCGCGTGCTCTAGTGGATGGTCGCGATGCCCGAGCGCGTGCGCGTGGGCCTCGTCCTGGGTACGACGGCTGCCGTGACCGCCGACCAGATCGGCACCCATGCTGCCCAGATCGGCGCGATTCGCGCGGACCCGGCGTACCGCGGTGGTGACTTCTATGACGCCGCGCCAGGCGACGGCCCGCACGTGGGCATGGGCATCGCGCGGCGCATCGCTCATCTCACCTACCGCAGCGAGAGCGAGCTCGACATGCGCTTTGGCCGGGAGGCGCAGGGCGATGAAGACCCCTGGCACGACGGTCGCTTCGCGGTCGAGTCCTACCTCGACCACCAGGCCGACAAGCTCGCTCGACGGTATGACGCCAACACCTACGTGCTACTGACCCAGTCCATGAGCCTGTTTGACGTGGGCCGCGGGCGCGGGGGAGTCGAAGAGGCGCTGGGCCGAATCACGCGCCCGCTGGTCGTCGTCGCACTCGATACCGACCGCCTCTTCCCGCCACGTCTGCAGCAGCATCTCGTCGAGACGGTCCCTGGCGCGCAGAGCCTGCACGTCGTGAACTCGCCGTTCGGTCACGATGGATTCCTCATCGAGATGGACCAGGTCGGCGAGATTGTGCGCGACGCCCTCGCACTCTCGGCGGTGTCCGACCCGCTCTAGGCAATCGCTCACGCGTTATGCACAGGTGGGCTCGCTGGCTGGCGTTCGCAGCCCCCTGATTCCTAGCGTCTGGGCATGCCCATCCGATTCATTCGAGCACTTGTCCTGCTGGTCGCCCTGGGCTCCATGGCGCCCCTCGCCCCGGCGCTGGCCGATGTCACGGTCATCGGCGATGACGCCCAGGACGCCTTCGTCGGCACCGGCAGCCTCCTGCTTCCCGGGTCCATGTACGAGCAGGGCCGTGGCGAGGCGGCGGAGTGCCCAGGGTGTTCGTGGCGTGCCGTCCTCCAGTGCGAGATGACCACGGCCGGGTCGTGCCGCGGGCCGGCCAGGCTGTGTGGGGTCGATGGCAAGTGGCTTCGCATCTACGTGCGTCGACCCGGTGGCCCGGAGATCGATCTGGGCGCCGCATGCTTCGGCCCGAGCGGTCCGGTGTCGCGCGACGACGCGGAGGCGCGCATTCGCGAGGTGGTGCGCGAGGCGGTGCCGACGCTGGAGCCGACGCGGCAGCCCGCCAGCGGTGTGCTTCCGCATCTGCCCGTCATCTTCGACGCACGGCAGTCCGCAGGCACGCGCACCTCGGAGCACGACATCGTGGGCTTGCCGGTGGCGCTTTCCGTCACGCCGCGATGGCTCTGGGATTTCGGCGATGGTGCCCGCATCCTCACCGACGTACCCGGAGGCCGCTGGCCGGATCGATCAGTCAGTCACGTCTATGACCGGGCCGGAGCCCACGAGGTGCGCGTGCAGGCCGTGTGGTCGGCCACCTATGTGGTCGATGGACTCGGGCCCCTGCTGGTTGAGGAGCCGGTCGTTCAGGAGGCTGATCTGCCCGTGCGCGTGGGGGAGGGGCGCGCCGTGCTCGTGCGCTGACCCGCCCCTCCCGGGCCCCGCCCGGCCCACGTGGAACAATGTGCGGGTCCGGGGCGTTGAGCCGGGCACGCCGCACAGCGGCACGAGAGCCCGGCCAGGTCCGTCAGGACTTGACTCGGGCCCTCTTCATGGGACCTATCGGAGGCAGGCGAGCAATGGCGACGAAGAAGGCGCCCGTCAAGAAGGCCCCGGCCAAGAAGGTCCCCGCGAAGAAGGCGCCCGCGAAGAAGGCACCGGTCAAGAAGCCCGTCGCGAAGAAGCCGGCGCCTGCGAAGAAGGCACCGGTCAAGAAGCCCCCCGCGAAGAAGCCGGCGCCCGCGAAGAAGGCGCCCGCGAAGAAGGCACCGGTCAAGAA
>CAINGG010000219.1 GCA_903848435.1 uncultured Actinomycetes bacterium
GACAGTGACGGTGCTTGAGACGGCGGGGTTGCGTCCGTCGATCACTGACACCGTGCTGTTGGTACCACTGCTCCACTGGTTGGTCACGTACACCGTGTCGTCAGTTTGGTCCACCGCCGCCCCGAATGGTCTATTCCCGACGGTGATGGGCGAGCCCGAGACGGTCCCCGTGCGTCCGTTGATCACCGACACGTTGTTATCCATTTCGTTCGTGACGTAGACGGTGTCGTCTTCATCGTTGATCGCCACGCCTTGCGGATAGTTTCCGACGTTGATCGTCTTGATGACCGCGAGGGTGGAGGTTGGGGACGTGGTGCGAGGTTGGAGTCTCGCCGCTTCGGCCCCGGTCATGATGCCGAGCGGCACGGTTAGCGTCGCCGCTCCGAGCGCGAGCACGGTGGCTCGAGCCAGCCATGTCTTGCCTGCGCCGGTGTGCCCGTCTCGCGATCGCATCATGCTCGGCTCCCTCGAATATGGCCAGGGCGCAGTCAGACCCCGGTCACGGTGCGCGGCAACGTAGCAGCGGCTCCGGGCGAGACCCGCCTCCTCGTGATTTACCCTAACATCGCGGGCACGTTGAGCGCTCCCTACCGGGAGCGGCCCCAGTCATAGCAACGGTGACTAGGGCGACTCCCGGCCGGTCGTGGCTGTCGAGGTCATGCCTGGGCGTCGAGTTGCCAGCGGTCTCGCAGCGATGTCACGACGTATGCGATGGCGGCCGGATTCTTGGAGACCGCGCGAGTCTCGGGGATTCCGTAGGCGCGGGTGTCGAATGTCGAGTGGACGGTGGGGAAGGTCTTGCGCATGACTCCCTCGGCCGGGAGCGGACCCTGTGGGATGTAGACCGAACCGGGGGGAGCGGGACAGGTGCTCGGGCACGGCAGCATGAGTTGGCTGTAGACCGGGACGGTGCCGTCGGTTCTCGGCGCCTTCGTCCTGTCGCAGTCGGCATCCGGCGGGTCCCCCTTGCGGCATCTCTCGGGCGTGTAGTCGCCCGCGATGAGAGTGAGCGACACATCGTCGAGGATGCCGACCTGTGAGGCATCCCGTCCCTGTGGGTTGGGCTTGGCGTGCGCGCTCGTCCTGAGGAACTGAATCGCTCCGGCGCCTTCGGTGCGTTCGAAGACGATCAGGGTCTTCGCATGCTCAGCGAACCTCGCTCCCCATGCCTTGGCTACGCGCGGGGTAAACCTCTGCGGGTTCGCAGCGACGTCGTAGGCGGGACCGCCGAGGTGGGGTGAGTTCAGCGAGGTGATCGAGGCGATGCGCACTCCCGCGTCGACCGCCTGCCCGGCGTAGGAGAAGGCGGGTGAGCGATCTCCCGCCGCGGGATAGCGCTGCAACGCGGCCACCGTGGCTCGGGCGACGACGCCGCCGTAGCTGTAGCCGACGAGATCGAACGTCGTGTAGCCGTAGGTCGCGTGAAGGTAGCCGAGGAATCCCAGGATGGCCTGGCCTGTCTGCGTGGGGTAGCCCGAGGTATTCCACTGCAGTTCCACGGGAGGTTGGACGGGACAGCCTGACCTACCTGCTGTGCTCGCGGATGTGTTCGTGAAGCCCGGTGCGGTGAACGTGGGGAATCCCGCATCCACAAGCGCCTGGACGAAGGTGGGGCGACCGTCGTCGCAGGCGTCCCACGGCGTCGTACGGATGAGGTGAGGCGTCGATCAGTCCCCGGGCGAGTGTCCTGAGTCGAGGCCATCCAGCGCCGGGCCCAGGCGTCCGGGGGCGTCGACGATCTCCAGCGGCAGGCCGAGTCGATCCGCGGCGCGCTGGGCTGCCCGCTCCAGATCGGGAGTACGCCGACCCGCCAGCCAGACCACCCGCGTGTAGTGACGGAAGTAGTCGTCTCGCAGGTCCGGATGGCGATCGAGCCCAAGCTCGCGCCAGACGACCCGGTCGAAGGACAGCACGAGGAAGTCGGTGAGGACGTAGGTGCCCGGCTCGGCTTCCCAGATCGCCGTCATCTCCGCCTCGCCCGCATACAGGTCGTAGCAGTGACGACCCGGGAGGCGCCGGACGTCGTGTCGCTCGCAGACCTCGTCAAGAGCGCCTTGCGTACCGCAGTCGGCGTACCCGATGGCGATCTCGTCGTAGGCATCCCGCAGCTCGAGCACGAGCCGCTCGACCTCGGGGGCGATGCGCTCGGGTCGGTTGTGCAGCAGCGGCGGCAGCGGGTGGATCGCAACGTCGGCGCCGGACTCCTCGATCCACGCGGAGGCGTCGGCGCTCAGCGCACCGCAGAGGATGAGCGCCCGCCGTGTCACGCGGCCACCTCCGAGTGCTGAAGTCCGCCCGAAAACGACGTCAACGGACCGCTTAGCGTCGCTAACGGGCGGAATCTAGGCCGGGGACGGGAAGGCGAGCTCATCGACGAAGCGATCGTTGAAGTCGGTGCGGTCGGACAGTTCGACGTAGTGGATCTCCTCGAGCAGGGCGTGTGCACCGTGGCGCTCGGAGTCCGACAGCAGCGCCATCTTGGCGCCCTCGCCCGCGACATTGCCCGCGCTCACGATGCGCATCACGGGCACCTGGGGCACGAGGCCGATGCCGATCGCGCTGCGCGCGGAGAGGTAGGTGCCGAAGGAGCCCGCGAGGAGCACCTGCTGGATCTCGGACTCCTCGACGCCGAACTCCTCGAGCAGGAGCTTCCACCCGGTGGAGATGGCGGCCTTCGCGAACTGCAGCTCGCGGACATCGCGCTGGCTGAGGAAGACCTCGGTGCCGTCGCCGGACTCCTCGGCGGTCGCGAGGACGAAGAGCCGCTCGCCGTCGCGCTCGACGAAGCGGTCCGCGAGATCGGGGCGCAGCTCGGCGATGCGCTCATCGGAGAGGAAGCGGCCGGTGGAGTCGAGCAGGCCGACGCGCGCGAGCTCGGCGATGGCATCGACCAGGCCGGAGCCGCAGATCCCGGTCGGCGCGACATCGCCGATGACCTGCAGCGTCATGCCGTCATCGGTGATCGCCACGACCTCGATGGCGCCGGGAGCCGCGCGCATGCCGCAGCGGATCGACGCCGCCTCGAACGCCGGGCCTGCCGGAGCGGCGGTCGACATGAGCTTCTCGCCGTTGCCGAGCACGATCTCGCAGTTGGTGCCGATGTCGATGAAGAGGCGGAGCCGCTTGTCGCGGTCCATGCCGGCCGCGAGAACTCCCGCGATGATGTCGCCGCCGACGTAGGCGCCCAGGTGCGGGAAGACCATGGCGCGCGCCCGCGGATGGATATGCACGCCGAGATCGGTCGCGAGCAGGTCGGAGTACGCCGCGGTGGCGAGGATGAAGGGGGCGACGCCGAGCGGCTCGGGATCGATGCCCAGGACCAGCTGCGCCATCGTGGCATTGCCCGCAAGCGCAACCTCGTAGACCTGCGCCGGATCGACCCCGGCCTGCTGGCAGACGTCCTGGGTGAGGTCGTTGAGCGTCGCCTGCGCCAGCTCCTGCAGCTTGGGCAGCGACTCGGGCTCGAGCATCGTCGCGCTGATGCGGCTGATGACGTCGGCGCCGAAGGGCTGCTGCTGGTTGAGCATGGATGCCACCGCGATCGGCGCGCCCGTCGTGAGATCCATGAGAGTCGCCACCGCGGTGGTGGTGCCGAGGTCGTAGGCCACGCCGTACGCCGTGCCGGTCGTGTCACCGGGCTCGACCGCAATGAGATCCGTGCCGACGATGACCGCCGTCACCTCCCAGTTGGCCTTGCGCAGGGTGGTGCCCAGCGTGCGCAGGACATGCGGGTCGATGCGGAGCTCGAGATCGTCGATTGCATCCAGGACGCGCTGCACGTCCGTGCGCTGATCCGAGAGCGTGGCGTCGGTGAGCTGGATGAAGCGCTTCTGCACCGCCGGGCGCAGGATCAC
>CAINGG010000220.1 GCA_903848435.1 uncultured Actinomycetes bacterium
CCCGACTGCTGAAGGAGGCCGCTGAGAGCACGGCTGACGTCGACGGCATCCTCGTCAACGTGGCCGTCGGCTACGGCGGACGACGCGAGGTTGTCGATGCCGTGCGCGCACTGTTGCAGGAGCACGCTACGCAGGGCACGCCGCTCGAGGACATCGCGCAGATGCTCGACGTCGAGCACATCGCCGAGCACCTCTACACGCGGGGCCAGCCCGACCCCGACCTGGTCATCCGCACCTCCGGCGAGCAGCGCCTCTCGGGCTTCCTCCTGTGGCAGAGCGCCCACTCGGAGTTCTACTTCTGCGAGGCCTACTGGCCGGACTTCCGGCACGTGGATTTCCTGCGCGCGATGCGCGCTTATGCCGCCCGCCAGCGCCGCTACGGAGCGTAACTCCAGCCACACGTTCATCATCCGTTCGGCGTGTTGAGCGGGGCGTACGCCGACCCGCCCCCTAATGTCGCGGCATCGGGTCGGCACCCGGTCGGCCCCCGATTCGCGGTGGTCCGCGCCGGGCCCCGCACGAGGAGCCCCGTGCCCGCTGCGCGTACCAGCAAGCGAAGCCCCGAGGGTCGCCGTCGGGCCGGCACAGCCGCCGACGGTGGCGACCAGACCCGCCCAGCCGTCCGCACCTTCGTCCTCGACACCAGCGTCCTGCTCTCCGACCCGCACGCCATGCTGCGGTTCGACGAGCACGAAGTGGTCATCCCGGTCGTGGTGGTCACCGAGCTCGAGGCCAAGCGCACCCATCCCGAGCTCGGCTACTTCGCCCGGGCAGCGCTGCGACTCCTCGACGATCTGCGCGTCACCCACGGTCGCCTGGACGAGCCGTTGTCGATCGGCGCCGCCGGGGGCACGCTGCGCGTGGAGCTCAACCACACCGACCCCGCCGTACTCCCCAGCGGCTTCCAGCTCGCTGACAATGACTCGCGGATCCTCGCCGTCGCGCTCAACCTCGCGACGGAGGGGCACGATGTCGTGCTCGTCAGCAAGGACCTCCCACTGCGCGTCAAGGCATCCGCGGTCGGACTGGCTGCCGAGGAGTACCTTGCCGAACTCGTCGTCGAGTCCGGCTGGACCGGCATGGCCGAACTCGACGTACCCGCCGATTGCATCGACACCCTCTACGAGTCGACGGTGATCGACCTGGACGCCGCGCGCGACCTGCCCTGTCACACGGGCCTGGTGCTGGTGTCCGAGCGGGGCAGCGCGCTCGGCCGGGTCACCCCGGAGAAGCGGGTGCGACTGGTCCGCGGCGACCGCGAGGCCTTCGGGCTGCACGGGCGCAGCGCCGAGCAGCGCGTGGCGCTCGACCTGCTGCTGGACCCCGACATCGGGATCATCTCCCTCGGCGGCCGCGCGGGCACGGGCAAGAGCGCGCTGGCCCTGTGCGCCGGGCTTGAGGCGGTGCTCGAGCGACGCCTGCACCGCAAGGTCATCGTCTTTCGTCCCCTCTACGCGGTGGGCGGTCAGGATCTGGGCTACCTGCCGGGCACTGAGAACGAGAAGATGTCGCCCTGGGCACAGGCGGTGTTCGACACCCTTGGCGCCGTGACCACCACCGAGGTCCTCGAGGAGGTCCTCGACCGCGGGATGCTGGAGGTCCTCCCGCTCACCCACATCCGGGGCCGGTCACTGCATGACGCCTTCGTGATCGTCGACGAGGCCCAGTCCCTCGAGCGCAATGTGCTCCTCACGGTCCTGTCCCGCATCGGCAAGGACTCCCGCGTCGTGCTGACCCACGACGTCGCCCAGCGCGACAACCTCCGGGTGGGCCGTCATGACGGCGTGGTGGCGGTGGTGGAGAAGCTCAAGGGCCACCCGCTCTTCGCCCACATCACCCTCACCCGGTCGGAGCGCTCGCCTATTGCCGCTCTCGTCACCGAGATGCTCGAAGATCTGCCCGTGTGAGGTAGGTCACGCGCTTTCCCCCAGGAAATTGCCGATTTCCGGGCGTTGTGGGCGATTTATCCGGTAGTTATCCACAGGTCCGCCGTTATCTCGACGTGACATTGGGACATGACCTTTGGCATGGTCGAGTCCATGCGTCGACCGATCGTCGCCTGCGCGGTGGCCGCCCTAGCGGCCCTGACCGTATCTGCGGCGTTGCCGATCACCGCCGCAGTGGCCGGTCCGACACCCGTGGCAGCAGTTCCGCGCGACGACGCCCCGCCGCCCAATGAGCGCCTGCCCAAGGTGCCCGACCCGCCCGACCTTGGCAATGCGCCCTGGACCACTCCGGCCGGCAAGGACATGAAGGGGTACCGCCTGAGCACCTACACGGGCAAGTACTACGACAAGTCCCGCGAGCAGTACCGCATCTGCGTCATCCAGCGCGAGAGCGGCGGCAACTACGACGAGCCCTCCGGCCCGTGGCGTGGCGCCTACCAGTTCAACGACGGCCTGGCCGCTGCCGCACTGCGCACCATGCGGGCCGAGATGATCGAGGTCTACGGAGACGTCGGCCGCCGGGTCATCGATGACCTCGAGGGCAGCCTGATCTACACGTGGCCCCGCTACTTCCAGGACATGGCCTTTTGGACCACCTTCAACAAGGGCGCCGGGGCCAGCCACTGGGCGGGCGGCAGCTGGTACTGCAACCCGGCGCGCAACGCCGAGCGTGGCTGGCCGAGCCCGAACCATTGGAACTACACGCCCCTCGAGCGCGACAAGCCCAGCGCCGACAAGCCCAGCGCCGATAAGCCCAGCGCCCCCACGGCGGACTTCGGGACACCGGACTACAGCCAGCAGGTGGCGCGCGACTACATCCGCACGAAGTTCGGCTGGAAGTACGACGAATACAGGGCGCTCAAGGCGATGTGGTGGCGCGAGAGCAACTGGCGCTACGAGGTGATCAACCCGCACCCCAACGGCCCGTGGTACGGCCTCGGTCAGGTGAACGGCGGCTTCATTGCCGACCAGGGCTACTCCATCAAGGAGTACATGGCCTCGCCCGAGATCCAGATCAAGGTAGGAGCGGCTTACATCAAGCAGCGCTACGGCTCGCCCACCCAGGCGTGGTCGTTCTGGCAGTCCAACGGGTGGTACTAGCGGCTATCCCGCCGCCGGCGGACCGGTCGGGATCGTGAGCGCGATCGGTCGCAGCGTGTCCTCGAAAAAGTCATTGCCCTTGTCGTCGACGACGACGAATGCCGGGAAGTCGACCACGTCGATCTTCCACACCGCCTCCATGCCCAGCTCGGGGAAGTCGATCACCTCGATCGAGCGGATGTTGTCCTGGGCGAGGATCGCGGCCGGCCCGCCGATCGAGCCGAGGTAGAAGCCGCCGTTGTCACGGCAGGCCTGCGTGACCGCCGGGCTGCGATTGCCCTTGGCCAGCATCACGTGCGAGCCGCCCGCCTTCTGGAACTGATCGACGTAGGAGTCCATGCGCCCCGCGGTCGTGGGTCCGAACGAGCCCGACGCATAACCCTCGGGGGTCTTAGCAGGCCCGGCGTAGTAGACCGCGTGGTCGCGAAGGTACTGCGGCATCGGCTCACCGCGGTCAAGCATGTCCTTGATGCGCGCGTGTGCGAGGTCGCGCGCGACGACGAGCGGGCCGGTGAGAGACACGCGGGTCTTCACCGGCAACGCAGAGAGCTGGCGACGGATGTCGTCCATGGACTGCGACAGGTCGATGCGCACGACCTGCGTGTCATCGCCTTCATCGATGTCGGGCAGGTAGTGCGCGGGATCGCGCTCGAGTTCCTCGAGGAAGGCCCCTTCGGGGGTGATGCGCGCCAGCGCCTGGCGGTCGGCGGAGCATGACACGGCAATCGCGACCGGCAGAGATGCTCCGTGTCGGGGCAGGCGGATGACGCGTACGTCGTGGCAGAAGTACTTGCCGCCGAACTGAGCGCCGATGCCGAAGCCCTGGGTCAGTCGCAGGACCTCGGCCTCCATCTCGAGGTCGCGGAACGCATGACCGGACGATGACCCGTGCACGGGCAGGGAGTCGAGGTAGCGGGCGCTGGCGTATTTCGCGACCTTCAAGGCGTACTCGGCGCTGGTGCCGCCGACCACGATGGCCAGGTGATAGGGCGGGCACGCCGCGGTACCCAGTGACCGAAGTCGCGTGTCGAGGAATTCGCGGAAACTCTTGGGGTTAAGCAGCGCCTTCGTCTCCTGGTAGAGGAAGCTCTTGTTCGCGGAGCCGCCGCCCTTGGCGATGTAGAGCAGTTCGTATTCGCACTCGTGCCCGGGCTTGGTGTCGGCGTAGATCTCGATCTGCGCTGGGAGGTTGTTGCCGGTGTTGCGCTCCTCCCACATCGACAGCGGCGCCATCTGGGAGTAGCGCAGGTTGAGCTGCTGGTAGGCATCGAAGATGCCGCGGGTGATGTGCTCCTCGTCGGGGCCGCGGGTGAGCACCTGCTGGCCGCGCTTGCCCATGACGATGGCCGTGCCCGTGTCCTGGCACATGGGGAGCACGCCGCCGGCCGAGACGTTGGCGTTCTTGAGCAGGTCAAGGGCCACGAATCGGTCGTTGGGGCTGGCTTCAGGGTCGTCGATGATCGCGCGCAACTGACGAAGGTGCCCGGGGCGCAGCAGGTGCTGGATGTCGCGGATTGCCTCGAAGGTGAGCAGCCGCAGAACCTCGGGCTCGACCTCGAGGAAGGCGCGCCCGCCGGCCTCGATCGTGCGGATGCCCTCGGTGGTGACCAGCCGGTAGGGCGTGGTGTCGGGTCCGAGCGGCAGCATGTCCGCGTAGTCGAAGTCGGGCACGTGCCCAGCCTAGGCCGTGTGGGCCTCGGGTACGGTCGGCGCCGTGAGCGGACCGTGCATCGCCGTCCTGGGCGAGCGGATCGTCGACTTCGTACCGGGGGACGATCCGCAGTCCTATCGCGCCGTCGCGGGCGGCTCGCCGGCCAACGTCGCGCTCGGCGTACGTCGACTCGGGGGCGAGCCGGTGCTGCTCGGCCGGGCAGGTGACGACGGTCTCGCCGGCCTGCTGGACCGCGCCATCGTCGACAACGGGCTCTCGACCGCGGCACTGCTGCGTCGAAGCGGCCCCAGCATGCTCGCCGTATGCACGCGCAAGGATGACGGTTCCGTCGAGTACTACTTCTACTACCAGGGTTCGCCGGATCTCATGTGGACACAGGCCGACCTTGCGGAGGCTCTCGGCGAGGCGCGTGCCGCGGGTGCGGTGGCCTGGCACACCGGATCACTGGTGAGCTGGCTCGGCCCCGGAGTGGATGCGGTGCTCGAGGCCTGGCGAGCGGCTCGCGAGGCGGGTGACCTGACGCTGAGCTATGACCCCAATGCACGTCCGGGCACGGTGCCGCGCGAGGTGATGCGTGATCGCGTCGAGAGATTCGTCGCGCTGTCCGACGTCGTGAAGGTGAGCGACGAGGACATCGCGTTCCTCTGCCCCGGCGAGCGGCCTGCGGACGTGTGCGCCCGTTGGAGCTCGTCGGGCCCAGCGCTGGTCGTGCTGACCCGCGGCCCCGAGGGCGTCGCCGCGTGGCGACAGGGGGCGCTCATTGCCGACGTGCCCGGGCGGTCGGTCACGGTGGCCGACACGGTCGGCGCGGGAGACACGGTGACCGCGGCGCTGCTGGTGGGCCTGGGTGACGCCGGAGTGCTCGGCGGGGCGGGTCGCATCGATGGCCTCGCCGACGCCGATGTGCGCTCCATCCTGGAGCGCGCGGTGTGCGCGGCCGCGATCACCTGCTCGCGCGAGGGTGCGCAGCCTCCGACGCGCGCTGAGGTTGACGCGGCCCTGCAGGGCTGAGTCGCCCTAGCG
>CAINGG010000221.1 GCA_903848435.1 uncultured Actinomycetes bacterium
AGTGACTGCAAGGTCATGGCGTTGGCGACACCGGCCGGCCCGGCGGTGTTGTCGAAGACCACGTACGACGGTCCCGCTCCCTCGGCGAGCCAGGCTGCCAGCGTCGACAGGTCGGCGTCGGAGTAGGAACTGCGGTAACGGCGCGGCGTACCGTGCAAACGCACGTAGCAGCCCCTAGCCGTATGCGGCGTAGCAGGGCCGGGGATCTCGGTGAGCACACGCGTCACCCCGTGATCGCCCAGCAGACCCATGGCTTCGTCGTTATCCCAGCCAGGGTGTCTAGGTTCCCACGCGACCATGCCCCCATAAGCCGCGCGCAAGCGTGCAAGGAAGGTCTCGGCGCGCGCGGCATCGAAATCGAGGGTCGGTGGCAACTGCACGAGAAGTGCACCCACCTTGTCGCCGAGAGCCCGCACGGGCAAAAGTGCGTCCTCGAGCCTGGCGTTCGGCGAAAGTCGAGCAGCGTGCGTCACTGACCTGTTGACCTTGACGCTGAAGCGGAAACCGGGAGGCGTCTGATCGGCCCATCCCGCGAGCGTGGCCTCCCGGACAGCTCGGTAGAAGGTCACATTGACCTCGACGAAATCGAAAGTGCCCGCGTAGCGGGCGAGGCCGGTGCCCTCGGAGGGGAAGTGGCTGCGATACCGCGAGACCGCCTCGCTCCAGCCGGCAAGGCCGATGCGCACCACACTGGCCCCCTTAGACACGGGCCCATCCTGTCCGAATTGACCCACTGCCCTCAGCCTTCGGCGCTAACTTCAGGGCATGAATTCACCCAGGGTGCCTCGGGCCGCAGCCATCATCGCCGTTTGCACGACCCTCGTGGTCTGCGGAGTGCTCGCTACCCCAGCTCTCTCCGCGCTGCGCGGTGGCGCGCCGAGCGGAGATGTCACGGTGCTCGTGCGCCAGGATGTCAAGGACCTGACCGCCAACCAGAAGGCTGCCTTCATCGGCGCCATCCTCAAGGCAAAGACAGTCCCCTCCCCCTGGGACCCATCAATCAGCTACTACGACCAGTTCGTCAAGTGGCACAGGGACGCATTCGCGTGCGACGTCGGGTGGCGGCAGAGCGGCAACTGGGCCGGCGCTGCGCACAACTCTCCGACATTTCTTCCGTGGCACCGTGAGTACCTGCACAAGTTCGACGCGATGATCCAGCAGATGAGCGGCGACCCCACGATGACAGTGCCCTATTGGGACTGGACGAACCCCGAATCGACGGCAGCCGTCTTCTCCGCTGACTTCATGGGCGGCAACGGAAATTCCAAGCAGGAATGGGCCGTCACCACGGGACCCTTCCGCAAAGGACAGTGGAAGATCACCATCCAGGACCCCGCCGCTCTCAGCAAGGGCGACAATCCGCCCAAGCCCTACCTCGTGCGCAATTTCGGTGCCTTCCCGGCCGGCGCAGTGACGCTGCCCACTGTGGCCGATGTCAAAGAGGTGCTCGACGGACATCGCTATGACCACGCGCCCTTCAACGGACAATCACCGCTCGACACGTCGTTCCGCAATCGGCTCGAGGGCTGGCGGGAGGCTAACGCCGCGACCTGCGATTCCGGATGGATCGACCAGTCCCAGGCCAAGGGTTCGCCCCACGTCATGCACAACGTCGTGCACCTCTACACCGGAGGTGTCTGGGAGGTAGGGGGCAAGACAAGCCAGGGCACCATGGCCTACAACACGTCTCCCAACGATCCGGTCTTCTTCATGCACCACGCCAATGTTGACCGCATTTGGGCAACATGGGAGTTGGAGGGCGGCAATCACTACAAGCCGACCAGTGGCGCGCCCTATGGCTACAACAGCACCGACACCATGTGGCCGTGGTTCGACCGCACCATCAACTCCTGGTTCGGCATCGAGCGCAATGGCTACCGCTACGCGAAGTTGGCCGTCGGCTAGACGAGCGAGTCCAGTCCCCAGCCGATCGCCACGCCGACGACCCCGGCCGCTGCGGCGATCCCGAGTGTCGATGCGACGGTCGAGATGAGCGGGGTCTTGCCGACGCGGGAGCGCCCGATGCCGAGCGCCACCATGAGGACGACCGTGACGATGATCGCCCACCATCGGGCTGTCTCGACGGGCAGGAAGAAGAACGGGATCACGGGCACGAGCCCGGCAAAAAGATCGGCCACGAACATCCAGGACGCGTGACCCACGAGCCCCGCCTGATCAGGTGGCGGATCGTCGAGGACTTCCGCGAGCTTCGCGATCTGCTCGCTGTCATCGCCCACGGCCGCAATCACCTGGTCGGCCCGCTCGGGAGTGAGTCCGCCCCCCTCCAATCGGTCGCGCACGTGACGGTGCAGTGCCTGCGGATCGGTCTTGGCCTCCGCGATGAGATCGGCCATCTCGGCGGTTCGCTGTGCCGTCTGGGTCTGGCGGTCGAGGAAGACACCGGCACCCATCGACACCGCGGCAGCGGCCGCTCCCGCTGCGCCCGCGATGATCACCGTCTTGCTGTCAGATGACGTGGCTGCCACTCCGGCGACGAGTCCGAAGATCGAGACTGTGCCGTCTTCCATTCCGAAGACGACGTCGCCGGCCGATGCACGCAAGGACATGCGGATTCGGCCGAAGGCTGAGGGCCGGGAGGGAGATGGGGGTGCGACGCGGCCTGGCATGCGGGCACCCTCCCAGATCTGCTCCGCGACGGCGGCCGAATCCCTGACGGGCTCATATCGAGGACCCGATCGCAGAACCCGGATGACCGTGGGACCCTTGGAGCGTGACCACGCTCGCTGACTCCCCCAACGTCCGGCTCCTCATCGACCTCGAGCCGGTCGTCACGACCGAGTTGGAGCGTC
>CAINGG010000222.1 GCA_903848435.1 uncultured Actinomycetes bacterium
CCGCCAACCTCGGCATCGCCCTGAGCAAGTTCGTCGCCTTCGCCTTCACCGGCTCGTCGTCGATGCTGTCCGAGGCGATCCACTCGGTCGCCGACTCGGCCAACCAGGTGCTCCTGCTCGTCGGTCGCAAGCGGTCGCAAAAGCCCCCCGATGCCCGGCATCCCTTCGGCTACGGTCGCCGCCGCTACGTCTATGCCTTCGTCGTGTCGATCGTGCTCTTCCTCATCGGCGGGCTGTTCTCCCTCTACGAGGGGCTGCACAAGTTCCAGCACCCCGAGGACCTCACCGACGCCTGGATCGCCTTCGTCGTGCTCGGCATCGCGATCGTGCTCGAGGCCTTCTCCTTCCGCACCGCGCTTCGCGAGGCCAATCGCTCCCGCGGCCGTCGCTCCCTGCCGGCCTATGTCCGCGACGCGCGGCAGCCCGAGCTCCCGGTGATCCTGCTGGAAGACCTCGGCGCCCTGTGCGGACTGGTATTCGCCCTCATCGGCGTCAGCCTTGCGGTGGTGACCGGCGATGGCCGCTGGGACGGCGTGGGTGCCATGGCGGTGGGCACCCTCCTGGTGGTCATCGCCGTCTTCCTCGCCTTCGAGATGGCCGCCATGCTCGTGGGCGAGTCAGCGCTCCCCGAGGAGGAGGCGCGTATTCGCGCGGCGCTGGAGCAGAGCCCGCTCGTGACGCGGGTCATCCACGTGCGCACGCTCCACGTCGGCCCCGATGCGCTGCTCGTCGGTGCCAAGATCGCGATACGCGACAGCGCGACAGGTGCCGACATCGCCGCCGGCATCGACGACGCGGAGGCTCGCATCAGGGCAGCGGTGCCCTCGGCGGAATACGTCTTCCTCGAGCCGGACCTCGATCGTCAGCTGCCCGGATAGGCCGGGCTTCCGCCAAAGCCGAGTGCCACCCAGGGCCCACCGGCGTAGGAGTAGATCTGCCCATCCGCCGACGCGGCGAGGGGTGGGAAGCCGGGCGCCGCGGTGACGCGCAGGGGATCGGCCGGCGCGCCCAGGGAACGCACCGTCGCGCGCGCGAGGTCGATCTCGTAGACCTGCGGGGTGCCGGCACCCTCGGAACCCAGGGCGAGCAGGCGATCGTCCTCGGCCCACGCCACGTCGATGACGCTGGTCAGGCGGTCGTCGACGCGCACGGGCGTCTGGACGCGAGCGACACCTTCGCGGAGCACGACCACCGCCATCATGACGAAGGTGCGGGGTCCGCGGCGGACGATGAGGGCGATGCGCGTGCCGTCGCGGCTCACCGACACCGACTCGACACGCATCTTTGGCGAGAGTCCGTCGACGGGAATGGTGTAGACGGTCCCGTCGACCCGCGCTTGCTTCAATTCCTGGTCAGGGCTGACGACCCACGCCGCGGTGCCGCGCCCGAACGACGGGCGAGATTGGCCGGGCTCGGAGATGAGGTCGACCGACGCCGCTCCGGGGCGCGTGTCGGCCGCCCACAGCGCACCCTGGTCATTGAGCCCTGCGATCCGAGACCCGTCGAGGGTGACCGCGATGCCCTGAAGGGGCGGGACGCCGGCCCCCGCGCCCCCCGGCACGCTCAGTGGCACGGCCCCGCTGATCTGCACGACGCGCCCGTTTCGCTCGGCATAGGGCGCGGCGTTCGTGGGCATCGCATTGGGATCGAAGCCGGGCCAGGCGTCCTCGGGCTGCGGATTCGGCACACCCGGCACCGGCAGGACCTGGCCGCCGGCGCGCAGGTCGATGGCGAGCACCCCCGGCACCTGGCCGAGCGTCCACGCGATCTGAGCGGACAGGGCGCGGCGGGTGGCATCGCCCATGAGTCGCACGGAGGCATCGAGGTCGACGACCGCCACTCCTTCCTCGACCGGGACGGCATTGACCGCGAGCCCCGCTCCATCGGGCAGCGCGGTGCGCACGGCGGGGGCGAGCCAGTCGGTCGGCCCGGATGCGAGGGCCTGCATCAACGCGGTGGCCAGGCCAGCACCCGCGGCCGGGATCAGGCGTGTGTCCGGCACCAGCGTGGTGAAGTCGGGGTCCAGGAAGTACACGTCGTACGAGCGAAACGCGCGGTCGATGTCGGACCGGGCCAGGAAGAGTCCCGGCGGCGGGTTGGCGATCCGCCACTGCCCCTCGACGTAGTCAAGGGTGAAGGACTCGCTGAGGATGCGCCCCGGCCCGGAGACCTGGAAGCGGCCGTCGGCGGTGATCGACCCCGCCTGCGTGGCGGTCATGTCGACGGTCGCCGGGCCGTTGGCGGCGAGGTTGGGCACGCCGTCGTAGACGCGAGTGCCGGCCGAGGGGTCCCAGGATGCTGCGGCCTGCGCGGTGAGGTACTGCCGCGCGACGGCGTGATCGTCCTCGAATGATGCCGATGCCTCGATGAAGCCCGACACGATCTGCGTCGGCGTCATATCGGGGGAGGGGGGACGCACGATGACGCGGATGACCTGATCGGACTGACCGTCCGGGACCTCCGGTCCCTGCTGGATGGGCCCCGAGGTCGGGATCGCTGCGCACCCGGCCAGCACGAGGGGCGCCGCCGCGAGCGCCAGCCACGGGGCCCTCATCGCGCGTCTTCCAATACGACCTCGTCGGCCGGCGTCTCCGCGTCGGTGTCCAGATCGCCGGGAAGCGGCAGTGGCGAGGTGTCGAGGATGACGTCGGCGCGACGAGGCAGCGTGAGTCGAAAGCAGGCGCCCGCGCCGGGCTCACCCCAGGCGTCGAGCACACCCGCGTGCAGCCGGGCGTCCTCGAGGGCGATCGCCAGACCGAGCCCCGTGCCGCCGGTCTGGCGAGCCCGGGCCGGATCAGCGCGCCAGAAGCGGTCGAAGACGTGCTCGATCTGGTCGCCTTGCAGGCCAACACCGTGATCACGCACCGTCACCGCTACGGCATCGTCGTCTCCCGCGAGCGTGATGTCGATCGGCGCGCCCTCGCCGTGCTCGACGGCGTTATCGAGCAGATTGCGCAGCACCCGCTCGATGCGCCGTGGATCGCACTCGACGGTGAGCGGAGACGTGCGCGTCGCGACGGAGATCTCGGTGGCCCGGCGGTCGGCGAGCGGGCGCACTCCCTCGACAGCGCGCGCGACAAGGACCTCCAGGTCGACCACCTCAAGGTCGAGGACGGCGGCGCCTGCGTCGTAGCGGGAGATCTCGAGCAGGTCGGTCAGAAGGTTCTCGAACCGGTCGAGCTGGGTCTGCAGGAGCTCGGCTGCCCGGGCCGTTGGCTGGTCGAATCGATCACGGGACTCGAAGAGCACATCGGCTGCCATGCGAATCGTCGTCAACGGGGTGCGCAGCTCGTGCGAGACGTCCGACACGAAGCGCTGCTGGACCGCTGACAGGTTCTCGAGCCGGTGAATCTGGTCCTCGAGGCTCGCCGCCATCTCGTTGAACGACGTGGCGAGGCGGGCAAGGTCGTCCTCGCCGCGCACGCGCATGCGCTCGCTGAGGTGCCCCTCGGAGAACTGCTCGGCCGTACGCGCGGCCGAGCGCACCGGGGCGACCACCTGCCGGGTCACGATGAGCGCGACCGCTCCGAGCAGCAGGACGAGCAGGATGCCGGTGCCGACGACGGCGCTGCGCACCAGGTCGAGCGTGCTCGACTGCTCGGTCAGGGGAAACAGGTAGTACAGCTCGTAGGCACCGATGCTGGAGATGCTGAGTGGTGCACCGACCACGATGCCGGGCACGGCGCGACCGTCCAGATAGCGGATCTCGGTGTAGGTCCACGACTGCCGACCCGACGCGGTGACCGCCTCGCGCAATGCCGGCGGCACGCTCTCGTCTGACACCAGGTTGGTGCCGCGCTCCGGGGCTGCTGGGCCCTCGACGTCGTCGGCGAGGAGGAGGACGTCGTACTGCGGGGGCGATCCGGCCCGCGTGGCCAGCGAGGCGACGATCGTGTCGACGATGCTCGACGGTGACGCAGTCGAGCCGCCGGTGTCGGCCGCGCTCGACAGGCGCTGGGCGTCCGAGAGGCCGGCGCTCGCCTCGGTGATCGCCGTGCGCTCGGCCGATTCCAACAGGCCGGTGGTGATGCGCGAGAGCAGCAGCAGGCCGAGCAGGCCAACGACGATCAGAGACAGAACCAGGGTCGTCACGGTGACCCGCAGGAGCAGGGATTGCCGCCAGACGCGGGTCAGTCGGGGCCTGGTGCGTGCCGTCCGAGTCCGCGGGTCGGGCGGGCTCGTCGGGCCGGCGGTCATGGCGGTCCGGCCTTGTATCCCACGCCGCGCACGGTCAGCACGATCTGCGGATGCTCCGGATCGTGCTCGATCTTTGCGCGCAGGCGCTGCACGTGGACGTTGACCAGGCGCGTGTCTGCCGCATGGCGATAGCCCCACACCTCCTGGAGGAGCACCTCGCGCGTGAAGACCTGCCATGGCTTGCGCGCGAGGCACACGAGCAGGTCGAACTCCAGCGGCGTCAGTGAGATAGGCGCATTGCCGCGACGCACCGAGTGACCCGCGACGTCGATGGTCAGGTCGCCGATCTCGAGTGTGCCCACGCCCGGGTCATCGGTGCGTCGAATGCGCGCCCGCAGCCGCGCGACGAGCTCCTTGGGCTTGAAGGGCTTCACGACGTAGTCGTCGGCACCGGATTCGAGGCCGAGGACGACGTCAACGGTGTCGTTGCGCGCCGTGAGCATGACGATGGGCACGCCCGATTCGGCCCGGATCGCCCGGCAGACATCGACGCCATCCATGCCGGGCAGCATGAGGTCGAGCAGCACGACGTCCGGGCGACTGTCTCGGAAGGCATCGAGGGCCAGGGCGCCGTCGGTGCAGAAGGTGGCATCGAAGCCCTCGCCGCGCAGGACGATGCCGAGCATCTCCGCCAGCGCGACGTCGTCGTCGACGACCAGGACCCTGCCTCTCATGTCGCCCATGGTGTCACCCCAGGACCAGGAATGCCGCTCCTGCCAGGTTGTTGACCGCATGGGCCACGATCGGGGCACCCAGGCCACGGGTTTGCCAGCGCAGCACGCCGAGGATCGCGCCGCTGGCCAGGAGGATCGGGATCCGGGTCGGCTCGAGGTGGAACAGGCTGAAGGCGACGGTGGTGATGACGATGACCCAGCCCGTCGAGATGCCGCGCTTGCGCAGGGCGTTATATCCCAGCCCCCGGAAGGCGAGTTCCTCGACGATGGGGGCTGCGATGCCGACCAAGAGCGCGAAGACGGCGACGACGATGAAGGGACTCTCGGCCTGGAGCTCCTCGCCAACCTCGGCAGCGGCCGAGTTGAGGTCGGGGATGAGGGCTTGCAGGCCCAGGGCGA
>CAINGG010000223.1 GCA_903848435.1 uncultured Actinomycetes bacterium
CCTGGCGCCGCTGGATTCGATCACCCCCCAGGGGTTCATGCAGCCTGGCGCGCACAACATCCCTGTGCCACACATGTACTACAACACCGGTGATCCGACGACGGTCACGAAGGATCCCAATGGCGTCGCGTACGTCTCCGAGATCGTCAATGTCTACGCTCCGGGTGATATCACTCTCCGCGGTCTCGTGAAACAGAACGTCGAACGCAACGGAGCGCGCTTCGTCGAATACATGATCTCTTTCTCGGTTTGCGAGAACCTGTGGTTCACGACCGCCCACATTGATGAGGTGAATCCCGAACTTCTCGCTGCCGCCGAGAAGTCGCCTCGCAAGGAATGCCGTGGAGGTGGCCAGCAGGCAGACACCCAGGACTGCACCTATGAGTACCTGCGGTATCCCGTCAAGGGCGGCACCCTGATTGGCAAGGCGAGTGGTCGGGCCCATGGCTTTGACTTCGGCTTCACCGACACCAAACAGCCAGTCCCCGGCAAGATGGACCCGGGTGCGTTCTCGCCGCGTTGGGCTGCCGGCGTGTGCCATCTCAGCTACTACGCACCGGAGATGCGGGCTCAGCTCGAGGCCAAGGTTGTCGGCGACAACGGCTGCGGGCAACTGGTCTCCGACGTACCCGGCACAGCCTCAGGCGTCTGGCTTGCCGTGGGTAAGCGCATGGAGGCTCAGCGCGAAGACCTCCACATTGCACTGGCCAAGCACTGGTCCGTGAAGGGGACGTTGGTCATGAGCATCGGCGCCTTGACCACCATCCAAGGCCTGCCATGGGGGCGCTACGAGCTGAAGCCCACGACGTCAGGCAACAACCGGGACTTCGCGCTCGTCAAGTCCGGCGAGATTGCCTGCTACGACACGCTCATTGCTACGCGGGGTATGACAGCTGGCCCCACCGTCTACATCACCATGAAGACCGGCGATATCGAGCAGTTGCAGATCGTGGGCACGACGGGTGCGTGCCCGTCGAATCCGAGCTCGATGCCGGCTGGCGCTACGACATTCGAGCGGCGCAACACGCTGAAGTAGGGGTCGCTCCCGTCACCTCTTCCGTAGCATCACCGGGGAAGGGGCGGGAGACGTCATGGATGCGGGTTCGGCAGCGCTGCTGCTGCTCATCGACTTCCTCGTGCTCGTCGCGATGGCGCTCACCATTGGCTTCCTCGCGCCGCGGTGTCCCGACCGATGGTTCAGCCATGATGTCGGGCCGCTGAAGCTCACGCGGTTCGACACTGTGCGCCTGTATCGCCGCATCGGCATCCCCTGGTTCTCGAAGTGGCTCCCCGAGGGCGGCTCGTGGATGGGCGGGGAGAGCAAGTCGTCGCTCTACGGGATCGACGCGACCAGCCTGGAGGCCTATCTCGTCGAAGTCCGTCGTGGCGAGTGGGTTCACTTTCTCTCGGCCTTCACGTTCATCCCGCTCGCTTTGTGGAACCCATGGTGGGCGATGCTCATCTGGTTCCTCATCGTCGGCGTGGGCAACACGGTCTTCTTCCTGGTCCTGCGCTACAACCAGGTTCGGATCTCCCAACTTCTCAAGCGCATGCGACGGTAGGTTGCTGCCCTGCGTCAGGAGGCGGCATGGATTACGGCGTGACCTCGATGGTGGCACCGCTGCGGCGGGTTGCCGTGCGCCCGCCTGCGCCCGGATCCGACTTCGCCGTAGCCCACTGGGGCCAGCCCCTCGACGTCGACCTCCTGCTGGAGCAGCATGCGGCCTTTGCGCAGATTCTTGAGCGATTGGGTTGCGACGTCGTACGCATGCCCGCACTCGAAGGCCTCCCAGATTCATGCTTCGTCTACGACCCCGCCTTCGTCATCTCTGATGGCGTCGTCGAACTCCGGGCAGCGAAGCCTGTGCGCGTCGGCGAACCTGAGCGCCTGTGCGCCGACCTCGAGAATGTCGGCGTGCCTGTCGTCGGTCGTCTGACGGGTGCAGCCACAGCTGACGGTGGTGACATGTTCTGGCTGGACGACACCACGCTCGCGGTTGGTCGCAGCTATCGCACAAACTCCGAGGCCGTGCGCCAGCTCCGGTCGATCCTCGCGGACCGGGGTATCGACATCGAGGTGTACGACGTGCCGCATGACCAGGGTCCCGAATGGTGCCTGCACCTGATGTCCGTGGTGTCCCCGGTGCGCGAAGACCTGGCGGTCGTCTACGAGCGCCTTGCTCCCGTTGCGATGCTCGAAGAGTTGCGAGCCCGCGGGGTGGAGCTGCTCAGTGTGCCGGAAGACGACTGGCTGAGCTTGGGTGGCAATGTGCTGGCGGTCGCACCCGGTGTCGTCGTACTGGCCTCTGGCAACGATGCGACGGCTCAGGCGCTAGCCGACCGTGGGTGTGAGGTGCACGTGTATGCCGCGAGCGAGATCACCAAGGGCGAGGGCGGCCCCACCTGCCTGACCCGCCCGATCCTGCGCGCCTAGCCACTCAACGCCTAGTCGACGGTCAGCTGCCAGGCGCGCGCGCCGCCGACGAGGGCGGCGGCATTGGGCACGATGACGGTGTCGTCGCCCAGCTTGGCGATCTGCGAGGGCGTGATGTGCCGGGAGTTGCCGCCGCCGAGATAGAGCCGGTCCCACATGAACATCGGGCGTAGGCCGTCGATGCAGCGTACGACGCGCCGTGACCAGAGGCTGTCACCCAGGCGACGGCGTTCGTGCTCGCCGATGTAGGTGTCGTAGGACAGCCCCCAGCGGACGGGCGCCTGCGAAACTTCGAGATGCGGTGCGAGCCGACCGCCGTCGAAGAGCGCGCAGCCCAGACCCGTGCCGAGAGTGAGTACGAGTTCGAGACCCTTGCCCGCGACCACGCCCGCACCGTGCACCTCGGCGTCGTTCAGGACAAGCACGGGGATGCCCAGCGCCTCGCGAAGAGCCTCGCGAGCATCGAAGCCGTTCCACTGTCTGACCAGGTCGGGATCGATACGCGTGCGCGGTCCGCGCACGGTGACGTAGTGGGGTGTGGCGACCACGACTCCGTGACGAATCATTCCCGGCAGTCCGATGGTGGCGTGCGTGGCTTGCGGCATCCGCTTGCTCAGGTCCACGAGCGTCTTGACGAAGAGCTTCGTCGAGAGCGGGTAGGGCGTGGGCAC
>CAINGG010000224.1 GCA_903848435.1 uncultured Actinomycetes bacterium
CCCGACACGACGTGGCGGGGCCGCACAACCCGCCACTCAACGCTCGGAGTGCACCTGGGCGAAGGCCTCGGCGTACGCCCGGCGAACCTCGGGCCGGGGGGCCGGGTCGAGCTCGAGCGCCCCGGAACCGGCCCAGGCGGGCGGCTCGGCACTACCCGCGAGGGCCCAGGCCGCCTGGCGCGACGCCCCGTCGGCGACGTACTCGCCGGGCTCGGGCACGACGACGGGTACGTCGAAGACCGTGGTCGCGATCTGCTGCACGGCGGTATTGGCCGCGGCACCGCCCACGAGCAGGATCCGACGCGGCATGACGCCCTGCGCTCGGAGCGCATCGACGGCGTCGGCGAGCCCGCACAGCATGCCTTCGACCGATGCGCGCGCGAGGTTGGCCGGCGTCATTGCATCGCGCGTCATGCCCGCGAGCGTGCCTGTCGCATTCGGCAGGTTGGGCGTGCGCTCGCCATCGAGATAGGGCAGCAGCACGAGCCCACCACTGCCAGGCTCAGCCGAGAGCGCGAGCGCGGTGAGGTCGTCGAGGTCAGCGCCGAGCAGCGACGCGGTGGCGGTCAGTACGCGAGCAGCGTTCAACGTGCACACCAGGGGTAGGAACCGACCGGTGGCATCGGCGAAGCCAGCCACCTGTCCGGAGGGATCGGCCGTGGGGATGTCGGATACCGCGAACGCGGTGCCGGAGGTGCCCAAGGACACCACGACATCCCCTGGCCGGGCCCCGACGCCCAGGGCCGCCCCCATGTTGTCGCCGGTACCTGGCGAGAGCGCGATCCCCGCGGCCGTCTCGCCGACGATCTCGTGGGGGCTGGCCACGCGTGGCACGTCGAAGGCCCGGCCGAAGGCCAACTCGATGAGATCGGGCCGGTAGCCGCCCGCGGCAGGCGACCAGTAGCCCGTGCCGGAGACATCGCCGCGGTCGGTGGTCGCCTCCGCGGGGCATCCGGCGAGCTTCCACGTCAGCCAGTCGTGCGGCAGCAGCACGCGCGAGACGCGTGCGGCCAACTCCGGCTCGTTGCGCGCGAGCCAGCGCACCTTCGACACCGTGAACGACGCGACGGGCACGCTGCCAACCGCCTGCGCCCAGCCCTGCGGTCCGCCCCACTCGGCCACCAGGTCGGCGGCATCGCCGGCCGATCGCGTGTCGTTCCACAGCAGCGCCGGCCGCACGATCTCGCCCGCGTCGTCGAGGGTCACCATGCCGTGCTGCTGCGCGGCGACACCCATGGCTGCCACGCCATCGAGCACGCCGTCCATGGCCTGCTGCAGCGCCGCCCACCAGTGGTCGGGATGCACCTCGGTGCCGTCGGGGTGGCTCCCGCGCGCCTCGCGCACCAGGCGCCCCGTCTCGGCCTCGCGGACGACGACCTTGACCGATTGCGTGGAGGAGTCCACGCCAGCGACGAGGGTCACGCAGGCCCCTCGCGCGATGCCTCGCTGCGCTGCTGCATCAGGTGCAGGTCGGTCTCGAGCGTCTCCAGCGCCTCCTTGATCTCCCGGATGCGCGCCAGAGCGTCGGCCTCGGGGCCGGTTTTGTCCATCGCCTCACGCAGTGCCTCGCGCTCCCGCGCACTCTCCATCGAGCTGATGATGATGCCGATCAGCAGGTTGAAGATCACGAAGGCAGCGACGAGGACGTAGCTGACGAAGAAGACCGTGGCCCAGGGCGTCACCGTGAGCGCCTCTTCGAGGTACGTCGGGAAGTTCTCGAGCGTCAGCAGGATGAAGAGGGTGAGCATCGATCGGGTGATCGTGCCCCAGGAGTTGGGAAGCTCCTCGCCGAACATCGCCCAACCGACCATCCCGTAGAGGAAAAGGATCAGGACCGTCAGCACGACGATGCTGCCGAGTGGGGGCAGCGAGCGCACGACGGTCGACAGCAGGATCCGCGCGTCCGGCAGGAAGCGCAGGAGGCGCGCAATTCGAGCCAGGCGGAGCAGTCGCAGGAGCGTCACGTTTTCGCGGACGCCCGGGATCCAGACACCGCCGATGATGATGAGGTCGAAGATGTTCCAGCCGTTGCGGAAGAAGTCCTGCGGCCGGCGTCCGTACGACGCGAAGCGCAGGACCAGCTCCACGACGAAGATGCCGTAGCAGACGTTGTTGAGAATGCTCAGCGTGCTGCCGTAGGACTCCATGACGGCCGGGAACGTCTCCAGGCCCAGCACGATGGCGTTGAAGATGATCACGCCCGCGATCACCAGGTTGAACGGATCGGAATCCACCAGGCGCGCGAGTCGACCGTCGCGCACCACCGTTTGCTCGGCCATCCGTCGATGCTACGGGTCAGCCCCACGGCCCCTCACGGGATTCGCCAAGGGCCTCATCGGGCCGGAGCGCTCGGGATACGGTGGAGCGCTATCCCGTCTGGCCCGGAGGGACCCATGACCACTCGTCGCACCCTTGCCGCCGCTGCGGCCACATCCCTGGCCGTCGCCCTCCTGGGCATGCCCGGAGCCCTCGCCGCCGGCGAGCGCATCGGCGTCGACGCCACGATCCCGGAGGCCCTGTTTCAGGAGTCAGGGCCGGTTTCCGTGATGATCGAGCTCGACGCCCTGCCGGGGGCCAAGGCCTATGCGGCGACATCGGGCAAGGTGGCCCGCGCTGTCGCCACGCGCGCGGCCATCTCCCGGGTCACCCGGCTCCAGGCGTCGGTGCGAGCCCAGCTGGCCAGCCCCGCCACTCGTGCCCAGGTGCTCTTCGAGACCGCCAATGCCTACGCCGGCATCGCCGTACGCACCGATCGATCACGCCTGGAGGCGATCGCCGCACTGCCGGGCGTCAAGGCCGTGCATCGGCTCGTGCCCAAGAGCCGTGACAACTTCATCGCGGTTCCGCTCATCCAGGCGCCCGCCGTGTGGGTCGACGCGGGCTTCACCGGCAAGGGCGTCACTGTCGGCATCATCGACACAGGCATCGACTACACCCACGCGGACTTCGGCGGGCCGGGCACCGTCGCGGCATATGAGGCGGCGCTCGCGGCCAAGCAGGCTGGCAGCTCCCCCGACTACCCCGATCCGGCCAAGGTGGCCGGCGGCTACGACTTCGCCGGCAACGCCTATGACGCCGCGAACCCGGACAAGGCCGTTCCCCTGCCCGACGACAACCCCCTCGACTGCGGTGGGCACGGCACGCACGTGGCCGGCACCACGGGCGGCTATGGCGTCGCCGCCAACGGCTCGACGTACCGAGGCCCCTGGAATGCCAGCACGCCCTTCGACACGATGGATATCGGCCCGGGGGTCGCACCGGAAGCCGAGCTTTATGCCATCAAGATCTTCGGCTGCGAAGGCTCGACCAACCTCGTCGTGGAGGCCCTGGACTGGGCGCTGGACCCCAATGGCGACGGCGACTTCTCCGACCACCTCGACGTCGTCAACATGTCACTGGGCTCCGAGTTCGGCTCTCCCGAGGATCCTGACTCCGTCGCCAGTGACAACACGGTGGAGGCAGGGGTGGCTGTCATCGCGTCAGCCGGCAACTCAGGCGATATCTACGAGATCACCGGCTCGCCCGGGGCCAGCAAGAGGGCCCTGTCGGTTGCCGCATCCGAGGACCGCGGCCAGATCGTCGATGGCTTCACCGCGCGGATCGGATCCGCCAGCGCCGTCGAATACCCGGCACTTCTCTCGGAGGCCTTCGCCTGGACATCCGGAGTCAGCAACGCGTCGGTGGCAAAGGTGGGCGACTGGGCGGCAGCGCCGAGCGAGAGCAACAACTCCGATGGCTGCAGCACCTTCAGCGCGGCCGATGCCGCCAAGGTCGCGGGCAAGGTCGCCCTGCTCATGTGGGACAGCAATGACGTCCAGCGGCGGTGCGGGTCGGCGGGACGCTCCGCCAACGCATTCGCCGCTGGTGCGACTGGCGCCATCCTGGGCTCCGACCAGGTGATGTTCTCGGTAGGAATTACCGGAAGCGCCGACATCCCGGTGATCTTGTCCAACGCCACGGGGACCACGGCACTCGTCGCGGCACTGGATGCGGGCACGGCGGTGACAGCCACGCTCAACGCCGACCTGCGCAATTCCGTGCGCGTCATCGTGCCCGTCGGGCCCACGGATCCCACCGACACGCTGACGTCGTTCACCTCGCGTGGCACGTCGATCGCCGGCAACGTCAAGCCCGACGTGTCAGCACCCGGATCCACCATCTTCTCGGCCGCTTCGGGCACGGGCAATGAGGGCGTGTCGCTGAGCGGTACGTCGATGGCCGCCCCCGCGACCGCGGGCGTGGCCGCACTCGTGCGCCAGGCGCATCCCACGTGGTCCCCTGACGACGTCAAGGCCGCGATCATGAACACCGCGGACCATGACCTGTTCTTGGATCCCGGCAAGACAGGGCCTCGTTACGACGTACTTCGTGCCGGTGCGGGCCGGGTTGACGCGAAAGAGGCCGTACGCAGCCAGGCCGTCGCCTACGTCACCGACGACGCCGGTGCGGTCAGCGTCTCGTTCGGCGTCATGAACGTCTCCGGTGCGACTCGCGTATCCAAGACGGTGCGGATCGCGGACAAGCGCACCGGCGGCAGCCCGGTCACCTACCGACTCGCCCTCGATCCCATCAACACGCTCGCGGGTGCGGCGTACTCCGTCTCGCCGTCCTCCGTGACCGTCTCGCCCGGCGGGAGCAAGGACGTCACGGTGACGCTGGCGGTCGATCCCGCCAAGCTCGTCCACAAGGCCGATCCCACGATCACCCTGGACCCCATGGGTGACGGCGTGATGCGCGACTTCCTCACCGACGTCAGCGCGCAGCTGAAGGCGACGCCGTCGGATGCGAGCCCCACCTTGCGCGTGGCGGTCTTCGCCGCTCCGCGTCCTGCCTCGAGCATCTCGGGCGGCTCCAGTGTCAGCGTGTCCGGATCGGGGAAGCTGCTCAAGGGCACGCTCACCCTCGCTGGCCGGGGTGTCAGCAACTCCGGGGCCGAGGGATACGAGAAGGAGATATCGCGCATCTCCGCGCTGCAGCTCGTGGCGGAGAGCGCACAACTCCCGCCGTGCGAGCCTGGGATCTCGACCGGGTGCGTCTCGACCGAGGACCAGGCCGCCGCCGACCTGCGCTACGTCGGCTTCACCTCCGATGCCCGAACGAAGAAGAACCCGTTGTCCGCCGAGGACGGAGCCATGGCCTACCTCGGGGTCGCGTCGTGGAAGCCGTGGCGGACGGCGTCGGATATCGCGACCTTCGCCTTCTACCTGGACTTCAACAGCGACGGCACACCCGAGCTCATCATGGTCAACAGCCGCCTTCCGGAAACCGACATCTTCACCACGGTCGCGATCAGCGTGCGCCCCCAGGACCCGTTCAACCTGATCGACCAACAGCTCATCAACAACGTCGCAGGCAACAAGGACACGGCCAAGATGCACTCGACCGTGATGACGCTGCCGCTCTCCCTGGCCGCACTCGCGAACCCGACGGATGCCGACGGCAACCCCGTGGATCCCTTCATCACGCCTGGCAATACGCGGTTCTCGTACTGGGTGGAGGCCTATGACCGGGCCAGCGACATCGTCGACGTCATCGGGCACCCGCGCCTGCCCCTGCGCGCCGACCTTGCCGCCCCCGCGCTGACCGCGTTCGACAGTGCGGCGACCATGCCGGCACGCGCTCTGCCCGGGCGCACGATGACGGTGACCATGGATCCGGCGACGGCGGGTGACAACCCGCGTCTGCTCCTGCTCCATCACCTCAACGTGCTCGCGCGCAAGGCTCAGGTCGTGCCGGTGACCACCGGGCGCTGACGACTACAGCCACTTGCCGTAGAGCAGCGCCTCGGGAGGGGTGTATTCGATCGCGGCCGACATGCCGGCGAACTGGCCGGTGATCGCGCGCGCCCAGGCGCCGGCCTTGGGCACCAGGGTGCGCTCGGCTGTCTGCATCCGGTCGCGCACGAGCAGCACGCCCATGTCCGCGCCCGGATAGCGGTATTCATTGACGCCGTAGACGCGAAGGTAGAACGCCTCGTCGGTGCTCGTCACGTTGTGCCAGTCGGTCTCCATGCGCACGAAGCTGATC
>CAINGG010000225.1 GCA_903848435.1 uncultured Actinomycetes bacterium
TCGCGAGCACCGTCTCGTCGACCTCGCCCATCGGCGGATTCGTCCCGTCATTGGCCTTCTGCGCCGCCATCACATAGGGAGCCTTGGCGAAGGACGCCTCGCGCAAGTCCATGATCATGAGCTTGGGGCTGAGTGGCTTGCCGGTGTTCCATGCCGGGCACTGCGATTGGCATCTGCCGCACTCGGTGCACGTGGCGAAGTCGAGGGTGTCCTTCCAGGTGAAGTCCTCGATGCGACCAACGCCGAAGGTGGCATCGTCGGCGGGGTCCTCGAAGTCGATGGGCTTGCCACCGGAGTACATCGGCAGGAGCGGCCCGAGGCCGTTGGGCAGGCGCGAGAAGGCGACGTTGATGGGGGCCAGCGCGATGTGCAGATGCTTGCTGTAGAGCACGATGAGCAGGAAGCCGAGGATCACGGTGATGTGCAGGATGACGCCGAGGAACTCCAAGATCTCCAGCGTGTGCGTGCCGAGGGGTTCCATGAGGGACGCCACGGAGTTGGACAGGAAGGCGCCCGGGAGTTGCCCGTAGAGGGCGAGCTTGGCACCGCGGTAGAGCTCGAGGGTCCACAGGACGTTGAAGATCATCAGCAGGACGATCCATGCCGCACCGATGTGCGAGCCGAAGAAGCGCGACGAGCGACCATCCTTACGGGGATTGTTGAGCAGGCGGATGATCGCGAAGAGGACGATGCCGACGAAGACCAAGACGACGAAGAGGTCCTCGAAGAAGAGCACGATGGGCCAGGTGCCGATGATGGGGAACCAGAAGTTCTCGATGTAGACCTCGCCGAGAGCCTCGACCACCGTGATGCCGAGGACGAGGAAGCCCCAGAAGGCGAAGACGTGGGCAACGCCAGGCACGACCCACTGGAGCAACTTCTTCTGGCCGAGCACCTGGGTGCCCTCAAGCTCGGCGCGCTTGCCGAGGTGGCTCGTGCGCCCGACGGCGGGCTGGCCGGAGCGGATCATGCCTTGCAGGAAGAGGATCCGCCGCGCGGCCAGGGCGGCGCAGACCACGATGATCGCGGTGCCCAGGACGATGCGAACGACATCGAGGGTGTCCATGTCCGCAGGCTACTACCGGCCGGTAGCTGCTGCCCTTCACTCGGTAGCCTTGTCGCACCGACGATGGCGTGCCCTGGGAGGGTCCATGTGCACCAACTTCAAGTACCCGACAGCCACGGACGGCACGGCCTGTGTCGGCCGCACCATGGAGTTCCCCAACGAGATCCCCTGGCAGCTCGCGGTTGCCGCCAGCGACCTGAAGGGTCAGTGCACGCTCGTCCCCAACGGCAAGACCTGGCAGGCGACGTACGGCGTCATCGGCATGTCGGCCTTCGACAACCCGCAGTGGTACGCCGATGGCATGAACACCCAGGGCCTGTCGGCGCACTTGCTCTACATGCCCGAGCACGCGACCTACTACGCGCCCAAGGGTGATGGCTCCGACATCGGGATCCTCGATCTCATCGCCTTCGTCCTGGGCACGTGCTCGACGATGGCCGAGGCGAAGGCCGCAGCGATGTCGGTCAATGTCGTCGATGTGTATCCCCAGCAGATCCCGATCAAGCTGCCTATCCACCTGATCCTGCATGACAAGGATTCGTGCGCGGTCGTGGAGTTCCATCCTGAGGGTCCGCGGGTCACCGACAATCCCGTGCAGGTCGCGACGAACTCGCCCTACATCGAGTGGCACCTGACCAACGTGTGCAACTACCTCAGCCTGAGCCCGGACAACCCGGCGGCTATCACCATCGGGGGCGTGAAGTTTGCCCCGTTCGCCCAGGGGCAGGGCTTCCGCGGCATCCCCGGCGATGGCACGTCGCCCTCGCGTTTCATCCGCGTGCTCACCGATGTGCGCTTCGCTCCGGCCCCAACCAATCAGCAGGATGCCGAGCTCCAGACCATTCGCGTGCTGCACGGCTTCGACATCTCAACGGGGAGCATCAAGGAGCCTGCGGCGACCGGGGGCCTCACGCAAGAACTCACCATGTGGTCGACGGTCTGCAACCTCACTGCCAACCGCTACCTCTACA
>CAINGG010000226.1 GCA_903848435.1 uncultured Actinomycetes bacterium
CGGGAGTGCTGCCGGGGAACTGGACGATGTGCTGCTCTCGGCCGGAGCCACGCTGGCCGACGCCGTTGGAAGAGCTGTGGCCGCGCATACGAGCGCCATGAGGGGGACGAGAGCGCACTTCATTCGCGCATTGTCGTGGCAGGCTCACAAGGGATGCAACCGCTTGTCCCTCGCGGACATGGATCCCTAGCCAGTCTTGTCCGATTCGTCCAATGGAATGCGCATGTGGATGTTCTTCCCGTCACAGAGGACGATGACATCCTCTGTGCCCCGGATGCCGTAGGGAGCCAGAGAGGCCACGCGGGTAGCTCCACAACTCCTCGCGCAGCGCCTGGTTCGACTGAATCGCGCGCAGGATCGCGGCCATGGGGTTGGGGCCGCTCGCCGTCGTCACGTCTCGCCTCCCCACGCGTGCTGCGCCCTCGTCAGACGCCAGCCGCGAAGCAGGATAGGGCCTGCGGCCACAAGACTGTCCCGACCTCGTGAGCTCAGGCCACCACGACGGGCCAGCCGAAGGTCGTGTGCACGCCAGGGGAGTAGAGCGCACGTTGCGTCGGCTCGCCAGGCACGCGTAGTCCAGCGCGCTGCACGAGGTCCTGGTGCAAGTCCTCGACGTACGCCGCCCGCAAGGGCCAGGGCTTGTGCTCGTTGGGAGTCCAGATAGTGCGTCCGGCCCACGACGAGTGCAGCCCCCATCGCGCGGTGTAGAAGACCTCGAGGTCCGTGGGCTCGACCGACTCGCCAACATCGACGGTCAGGCGCAGGTACCCGCCTCCACGCGGATAACGGCGATCCGATCGCCACCACCACCGCGGCCCGCGCTCCTTCACGTGCATCCGCGCCCAGGTGTAGGGCAGGGCGTAACCCCAGCGCGCGGACATCGCCGTGAACCAGCGCGTCGCCTCCAGGCTCCGGAACACCACTCCGTGCCGGCCCTCGTCGTCAATCGAGTACAGCCGCACGTTGCACTCCAGGAACGTGCCGAGATACGGGGTGGGCAGGCCGCGGCCTGGTCCGGCATTGACCATGCGGAAGGGGACCAAGCCGACGTACGTCGCGCCGTCGTAGACGTCGGGACGGGTGCCGCGCGGTAGGAGGGGTGCGACGTCGGCCGGGTCGACGGCCCAGTGCAGGAAGAAGACCGAGCGCCAGTCCTGGTCGAAGAGCGGCGGTCCCGTCAGTGGCGGAGCGCTGGAGCTCACGCCACTACCCGTCATGCGTTCACGATACGGCGGGCTTAGGGGATGACGCCGTCCGCGGTGGAGTCGGCGGTGATGACGGTGCTACCCGAAGCAAGCGTCAAGAAACCGTCGGCCACCTGCCACGTCGGGTTGCCCGCGAGTACGTCGGCGATCAACTGGTCCTGCTCCATCAGCGGCGTCTCGCATGCCATCTCGGTCGCGATGACCGGGCCAACCGTGAGCGTGGTGGGCGAGTACTCGACCGAGGCACCCATGTCGTTGCATGGCGTATCGACGGCCACGGAGTCGGCGGTGAAGGAAATGGTGACGGGCCCCAGGACCTGCCGCTCGGGATCGCCGACGGTAATGCTCGTGACGACGTACGACGCGTCGATCAGCACCTCGGGGTCGCCGCCCGCACTGCCGCCGCAGGCACTGAGCGCCAAGGCCGCGGTTACGCCAGCCAGCACCCCACGCATGCCATCAGCCTAAGTCGATCGAAAGATCAGGCGGGCCAGATGTCGCCGATCGTGTAGCCCTCGCGGAACGGATCGGAGTCGTCCAGCACCCACTCCGACGTACCCGTCACCCAACCGCGGCCGGTGATGGTCGGCAGCACCGCCGCATAGGGGCCCACGGTTGTCTCGCCCACCAGCCTCCCCGTGAACGTCGTGTCGAGCATGCCCTCGTGCACGAACGCCTGGCCGATCGCCAGCTCGCCGCGCGCGTGCAGGCACGCCATTCGCGCACTCGTGCCCGTGCCGCATGGAGAGCGATCGAGTGAGCCGGTCCACGTCGCCGGGTCATCGCTCAGTCGGTCCGTGGCGATCACCATGGTGTTGCGCGCATCCACGCCCGGAGTCGATGACGGCCCGGTGATCATGACGCCGTTGACAATGTCGATAGACGGGTTGAGCGGATGGCGCACCGGATACGCCCGGTTGACGGCGAGCTTCAGGCGCGCCCCGATGTTGAGCAGGTCCTTGGCGTCGGAGGGCTGCAGCCCGACGCCGAGGTCATCGGACTTAGCGAAGACGAAGTACTGACCGCCGAAGCCCACATCGACGGGCACCGAGCCCAGGCCGGGTACGTCGAGCGGCACATCGAGGTAGACCGGGAACGCCGGCACGTTGTGGATCGTGACGTCGAGCACCTTGCCGTCCGCGCAGCGCGCCTCGACCGTCACCAGGCCGATCGCCGTCTCGATCGTCACCGTCGTGACCGGCTCCACCATGGTGAGCCGACCGGTCTCCAGCAACGCGGTGACCGTGCAGATCGTGTTGCTGCCCGACATCGCGGTGAAGCCGCCCTGCTCGAGCACGATGATGCCGACGTCAGCCGCGGGGTCGCTGGGAGTGAGCACGAGTACCGCGCACAGCCCCGGATATCCGCGTGGCTCGTGGATGACCAGGCGGCGCAAGCCGTGCAACTCCTCGCGCGCATAGGCGAAGCGCTCGGCGACGGTGCCCGCGGGCAGGAGGTGGTCGGCATCGACGATGACGCGACCGGGCTCGCCCTCGGCGTGGGCGTCGATCGTCTGGAGCCGAAGCGTCACAGACCGGCCTCGAAGGCCTGCGCCTCGCGCAGTAACTGGCCGAGTCGCTCCTGCGTCGCAGCATCGATGGGCTGCAGTGGCGCGCGCACCGGCCCGGCACTCTCCCCGATCGCGTCGAGTCCGCCCTTGATCGCGGCGACGTAGTTATAGGACTCGAGCAGGTCGCATACCGGCCACAGCACGTCCCAGATGCGACGGCCGAGCTCGAGATCGGCCTTGATGGCGAGGGCTTCGTAGAGCTTGACCGACAGCGACGGCAGCAGATTGGACATGCCCCACACCCCGCCCGTCGCGCCGGTGGCCAGGGCCGCGAACGTCAGGGTGTCCCAGCCATTGAACGCCGTGATCTGCGCGGAGTACTTCAGCAGCAGCGCGCTCACCGACGAGAAGTCACCGCTGGTGTCCTTGATGTAGTCGACATTTCGGATCTCGCCGAGCGAGGCAAGCTCCTCCGGCGTCAGGCGCAGGCCCGTCGCACCCGGCACGTTGTAGTAGACGATCGGGATATCGATGGCCGCGCCGACAGCGCCGAGGTGCGCGCGCAGCTCGTGCATACGCAGCGGGTCGTAGTACGGAGGCACCACCATGACCCCGGCCGCACCGGCATCTTGCGCATGGCGGCTGAGCTCGATCGTCTCGGCCGTCGACTGCGCGCCCGTCGCCGGCAGCACCGGCACGCGTCCGGCCGCTGCCGCAATGACGAGCTCGGTGAGTCGCTTGCGCTCATCGTGCGTCAGGGTCGTGAACTCGCCGGTGGTCCCCGCTGGCACGATCCCGTGGATACCGCCCGCCACCATGCGTTCCACCTGGTGCGCGAGGTTGGCCTCATCAATGGCCGACCCGTCCGCAGTGAACGGCGTGACGAGGGCAACGAGGATTCCGGTGATGGGCATGCGGGCTCCGATCAGGAGGCGGGGGTGAGCGCCGGGGTGCGATGCACCTTGCGCGCGAAGCGCTGGGGGGTGAAGGGCAGCAGGCGCGGGGGATAGCCCTTGCCGAGGATGACGTCCGCGAGCGCATGAGAGGTGCCCGGCCCGAGGGTGACGCCGAGCATGCCGTGGCCGCTCGAGACATAGGCGTTCGCCGTACCCGGCAGGCGCCCGACGATCGGCATGCCGTCCGGAGTCATGGGCCGCATCCCGGCCTTGGCCTGCGGGGCGCTGGCGGGCGTCACCCACCCGTCGATGTATCCGGCGGGCCCGCGTAGCACGGCGCCGACGCGCGTGTGGTTGACGTCCTCATCGAGGCCGGCGAACTCCATCGTGCCGCTCAGGCGCAGGCGCCCGGCGTAGGGAGTCATCGCGATCTTGGCGTCCGAGAGGTTGATGGCCGTCCGGAGTTCGACGGGCGGCGGCACCAGGTCGATGGAGTAGCCCTTGCCGGGGCGGATCGGCAGCGGTACGCCGAACAGGTCGGTGAC
>CAINGG010000227.1 GCA_903848435.1 uncultured Actinomycetes bacterium
ACCATGGGCATGACCGTGCCCATCGTCATGCTCGTGCGGCTCGTCATGGGGTGTCTCCTCGTCATCCCCGCGGCCCCGTCGCAGGACGTCGATGAGGGCGAACACGCCGAGGACCACGAGGATCGCGCCGGAAAGGATCAACCACGGCTTCATGACGTCTTTGACGTAGTTGAGGAAGGTGTCGCCGATGGAGATCCGCAGGACAGCTCCACCGACCAGGATCAAGATGACGGCTTGCACATCGCGTCTCATGTCAGGAGCCACCACCCGACCACCACGGACGCCAGTACCGCTACCACGAAGGTGGTCGGCGCGAAGCGGAAGGCGAATCGCCGCCCGAAGGTGCCGACCTGCAGGCTCACCAGCTTGAGGTCGACCATCGGACCGACGACGAGGAACGCCAGCTTGGCCGTGAGCGAGAACTCCGTGAGGCTCGCGGCGACGAAGGCATCGGCCTCGGAGCAGATGCACAAGATCACGGCCAGGGCCGCAAGAGCGAGGATCGACAGCAGCGGGTTGTCGGCCACGGCACTCAGCCAGTCCTGCGGCACCAGCACGTTGAGCGCCGCCGCAGCCAGGCCGCCGACGACCAGGAAGCCGCCGGCGTGCAGGAAATCATGAGTGGTCGTGAGCCGGAAGGTGTGCCAGGGGTTGTCGCCGGTGAGGTGGTCGCGGGGGCCGACCCGCAGCCACTCCGCCTTGCCGAAGCGCAGCCAGAGCCACCCCATCACGATCGCAGCGCCCAGCGATGCGATGAGTCGGGCCACCACCATGAGCGGCTCACCGGGGAACGCGACGTAGGTCGACACCAGCACGATCGGATTGATCGCCGGGGACGACAGCAGGAAGGCGAGTGCCGCAGCAGGTGCCACCCCGCGTGACATGAGTCCGTTGGCCACCGGCACCGATGCGCACTCGCAGCCGGGCAGGATCGCGCCCGCCGCACCCGCGACGGGCACGGCGAGGGCTGGCCTGCGCGGCAGTGCCTTGCGCCAGAACGACGCCGGCACGAAGGCGGCGATGGCCCCCGACAGCACCACTCCCATGACGAGGAACGGCAGCGCCTGCACCACGATCGAGACGAAGATGGTCGCGCCGGTCTGCAGCGCCGGGTCGTCGAAGAAGCCCACGAGCCAGCGCTGTCCGATGATCAGCAGGAGCAGGGCCCCGGCCAAGAACTCCAGCGCACCTGGCCGGTAGCCCTTGCGGGCGGGTGCGTCCGAACTCATGGCGCTTCCGCCACGGGGTTGGGCAGGGCGCCTCCGTAGCGGCGGTCGCGCGCGGCGTATGCCTGGCACGCCTGCCACAGGTGCCGCCGGTCGAAGTCGGGCCAGAGCACGTCGAGGAAGACCAGCTCGGCGTAGGCCGACTCCCACAGCAGGAAGTTGCTCGTGCGCTGCTCGCCGGATGTGCGAACGAAGAGGTCGACATCGGGCATGTCGGGTTCGTACAGGTGCCGGGCGACCGTGCGCTCGTCAACGCGCGAGGGATCTATGCGCCCCTCTGCCACCCCGCGGGCGATCGACGCGACGGCATCGGCGATCTCCGCGCGGCCTCCGTAGTTGACGCACATGGTCAACGTCAGCACGCGGTTGTCCCTGGTGAGCTCCTCGGCCGTCTGCAACTCGGAGATGACGCTCTTCCACAGCCTTTGGGGGCGGCCGGCCCAGCGCACGCGTACCCCCATCTCGTGCATCTCGTCGCGGCGCCGGCGTACGACATCGCGGTTGAAGCCCATCAGGAAGCGCACTTCGTCGGGTGACCGCTTCCAGTTCTCCGTCGAGAAGGCGTAGGCGGACAGATGGGTCACGCCTAGCTCGATGGCCCCGTGGACGCAGTCGAGCAGGGCGAACTCGCCGGCCTCATGGCCGGCCGTGCGGGGCAGGCCGCGCTGCTTGGCCCACCGGCCATTGCCATCCATGACGACCGCGATGTGGCGCGGCACGAGAGCAGGAGGGATCGCCGGGGGTCGGGCGCCGCTCGGATGCGGCGTCGGGGGTACGACGGACCGGCGGCGAGGCACCTGCCCATCCTGTCACCGCCCCCTCCCCCGCCACCCCACCAACGCCGAGTGTGCAGCCGTGCCGGCGGCCCATGGGGAGATAGACGGCACGGCTGCACACTCGGCGCGATGGGGTTAGCCGCGCTCGACGAGCGGCAAGGAGCGCAGGCCGCGCTCCAGGTGCCAGGTGATCAACGCGGCCGCCAGACCGCTGGCCTCGCGACGATGGCGAGGCTCGCTTGCGTCGGCAAGGGCCCACTCTCCCGAGAGCAGGGCACCGAGCAGGGCCAAGGTCTCGGGGGCCGGGGTCGCGCACCCGGGGGGACGGCAGTCCGAGCACAGGGCGCCGCCACCGGTGATGGAGAAGGCGCGGTGGGGTCCCGGCGCCGCGCAGCGGGCACAGTCCCAAAAGGACGGCGACCAACCGGCGATCGCCAGCGACCGCAGGAGGAAGGCGTCGAGCACGAGGGAGGCGTCGTGGGTGTTGTCGACCAGGGTGCGCAGGCCGCCCACGAGCAGGAGGTACTGCTGCACGGCGGGCTCGCGCTCGACCGGCGTCAGCCGCTCGGCCGCCTCCAGCATGGCGGTGCCCGACGTCCAGCGGGGATAGTCGCCGGACAGCTCGGCGCCGTAGCTGTGCAGGGACTCGGCCTGCGTGACGGTGTCGAGCGATCGCCCCTCGTGCAACTGCAGGTCCACGTGGCCGAACGGCTCGAGTCGGGCCCCGAAGCGGCTACCCGTGCGCCGGACCCCCTTCGCAACCGCGCGAATGCGCCCCCGCCCCCGGGTCAGTAGCGTGACGATGCGGTCGGCCTCGCCTAGGCGCTGGGTGCGCAGGACGATGGCCTCGTCACGATACGAAGGCATGGGACATGCTCTCCCATCCTGCTAGCGTCCGGCCATGAGCGACATACCCCCTGAGTCGCCCCGTTCGGAGCGGCCCACCTTCATCACGGTCGGCTTCGACTCACGTTGGCTGCGGCGTTCGCTCTTCATCATCCTGGCGGCGATCATCCTGTGGCAGATCGTGCAGTGGTCATGGGGGGCACTCTCGGGATTCGCCTTCAACGTGCTCCTCGCGTTCCTCATCGCCATGTCCTTCGACCCGCTGATCAGCGCCCTCGTGATGCGCGGGTGGAAGCGTGGCCTGGCAACCGCTCTCGTGCTGGGCATCGTCTATCTCATCTCCGCTGGTTTCCTCGTGCTCTTCGGCAGCCTCTTCGTCCAGCAGCTCGCGCAACTCGCAGACTCACTGCCCCAGACGATCACGGAGATCGTCACGTGGCTCAACAACACCTTCAGCCTGTCGATCGATGCCAAGGAGGCCGTCGATAGCTTCGCGCTCACGCCCGAGCAGCTGGGCAACTACGCCAGCCGCTGGCAGGGCGGCGTCATGGGCCTGGTCACCGGCGTTCTCAATGTCGTGGTCAACCTCGTCGTCATCATCGTCTTCTCGTTCTACCTGGCCGCCGATGCCCCACGGATCCGCCGCACCATCGCCTCGTGGATGCCCCAGGACTCCCAGCGCGTCGTCATCACGGTCTGGGATCTGTCGATCGAGAAGGCCGGGTCCTTCGTCCTCAGCAAGATCATCCTGGCGACCATCTCGGCGGTCGCCTACTCCGCCTTCTTCTTCATCATCGGCGTCCCCTTCTGGCTGCCGATGGGCGTCTTCGTCGGCTTCGTGGGCCAGTTCATCCCCATGGTGGGCACCTACATCGGACTTGCCGTGCCGATGGTCTTCACGCTCACCGTCAAGCCGCTCAACGCGGTGTGGATCCTGCTCTTCGGCACGGCGTACCAGCAGATCGAGACCTATCTGCTCACGCCGCGTTTGGCCAATCGCGTCATGTCGATGAACTCCGGCCTCGCACTCGCCGCGGTGTTCATCGGCGCGGCACTCTTCGGCCCGGTCGGCGCCATCATCGGCATCCCCTTGCTCGCCATCGTCATCGCCGTCGCCGAGACCTACGGGCGCAGATATGACCTCGTGCCCGAGCTGGAGCGGCGCGGGGAGTACGAGGATCCCAACTACCCGCCGCGCGAGGAGCAGGCCTAGAAGCCCAGTCGGCGCAATTGCTTGGGATTGCGCTGCCAGTCCTTGGCTACCTTGACACGCAGGTCGAGGTAGACGGGAGTGCCGAGGAGCGCCTCGATCCCCCGTCGCGCCTTGGTGCCGACCTCCTTCAGTCGCGCACCACCCTTGCCGATGACGATGGCCTTCTGGCTGTCGCGTTCGACGTAGATGACCGCGTAGACGTCGAGGAGCGGACGGTCCTCGGGGCGGTCCTCGCGCATCGCCATCTCATCGACGACAACGGCGATGGAATGCGGCACCTCGTCGGTGACACCCTCGAGCGCGGCCTCGCGGATGAGCTCGGCGACGAGCGTCTCCTCGGGCTCGTCAGTGGCCTCGCCATCGGGATACAGCGCGGGCCCCACCGGCAACCGGTCGATGAGCAGTCGGGTGAGCAGGTCGACGTTGTCGCCCGTCAGCGCGGAGACGGGCACGATCTCAGCCCAGTCCAGGCCAGCGGTCACGCCGAGTTCCGCAACTTCTGCGAGGCGCTGAGCGACCTGGGAAGGCGACACGAGATCGGTCTTCGTGACGACCGCGAAGGTGGACCGGCGTCCTCCCCCGCGCGCACGGGCAAGCTCTGTCGCGACGTAGGCATCGCCGGTGCCGACCGGCGCATCGGCACTCACGCACAGGGCGGCGATGTCGACCGTCGACCACGCCTCGCGCACGAGGTCGTTGAGCCTCTCCCCCAGCAGGGTCTTGGGCTTGTGCAGGCCGGGAGTGTCGAGGATGACCAATTGCGCTTCGGGCCGGGTGAGGATTCCGCGTACGACGTGCCGCGTGGTCTGCGGCCGGCTCGACGTGATGGCCACCTTGGTCCCGACGATCGCGTTGGTGAGCGTGGACTTACCGGCGTTGGGCCGGCCGACGAAGCAGGCCAGGCCCGAGCGAAAGTCGCTCATGACGCGACCCTCGCGCGTCCTTCGCTCAAGCCAAGGATCCCCAGGGCGACGAGGATCACCGCGCAGCCGACCCACCCCGTGAGGGTGAGGGTCTCGCCCAGCACGAGGACGCCGAGCAGGGTGGCGAACACCGGCTCCGCGAGGGTGATGGTGGCGATGTGGCCGGGCTGCAGGACGCGCAGCCCGACCCCGAAGAGCACGTAGGCGAGCGTGGTCGTCGCCAACCCGAGCCACGCGATCAGCGCGATGCCGGACCAGGTCATCCACCACGTGCCGGACAGGACGAATACCGGCAGCAGAAGCAGGCCGGCGAGCGAGAAGGACGCGGCCAGGATGTTGGTCGGCTGTTCCCCGGCCCGCGCGAGGCGCACGCCGAAAACGGTGTAGAAGCCGTAGGACGCACCGGCACAGACGCCGAAGAGAATGCCGATCAGGTCACGCTGGTCACCTGCGCTCACGGTCAGCAATGCGACGCCGAAGACCGCGAGCACCGTGGATACCGCCCAGACCACACCGGGGGCACCTTCCTTGAGCGCCCAGCCCAGCAGGCCAGCCATGAACGGAGTGAACGACAGGCTGGCGAGCGTGCCGATCGCGACACCGGTGCGTGCCATGGAGAGGAAGAAGAAGACCTGGTAGGCAGCGACGGTCACGCCCATCATCCACACGACGGGGCGTCGCCACAGGCGCACGAGGGCGCGTCGGCCCTCGGCATGGCGGCCGGCATACGCCACGAAGCCGACCCCACCGACGAAGAGGCGAGCGGCGGCAACGCCCGGTGCCGGCGACGCCGGCAGCAGGAGCGCACGTGCGGTGCCCGCGGTGCCGAAGAGCGCCGCCGCTCCCAGCACGGACAGCGCAGCCACGCGGCGATCAGGCGCACGCGTGTCGACTGCGCTCACGCGCCCGACCCGGGAAGCAGGCGCGAGACCAGCCCATCGCCGCCGCACACGATCACCACGGCAGTGGGGTCGAGCTCGACGAGAGCGGGCGGAACGACGAAGCCCTCAGGATCAGCGGTGACCACGGCCGCGGCCTCCGCACCCCGCGCACCGGCAGCCACCGCCTGGGCGATGGCGAGCTCCAAGGCGCTGATAGAGAGCGACGGCAGGGCGACGTCAGCGGCCGAATAGGTGCGGCCCGTCTCATCCCGCAAGGCCGCACCCGTGCGGGCCCCCACCCGCGAGCGAGCGCCGCGCGCAAGTGTCACGAGCTTGGCATCCTCCGCGGTGAGGTCATCGGTCATGGCCGGCGTCCTCCGCGTCGTCCGACGGCACCCGCGCAGCGAGCACGGTGGCGATGCGATTGCGCCGGTCGATGCCGCGCTCCGCGATCAGGCGCCATCCGTCGATATCGACGCTGGCCCCCGGGATCGGCACGCGGCCGAGGCGCTTGGCCATGAGGCCGAGGACCGTGTCAACACCCTCCTCCTCGCCCTCGACATCGACGGACACCAGGTCGGCGAAGTCGTCGACGTGCATGCGCGAGCTCACTCGATAGGAGCCATCGTCGAGAGCGGCTACCTCGGGTGCCGCCGTGTCGTACTCGTCGTCGATCTCACCGACGATCTCCTCGAGGATGTCCTCGATAGTGACGAGGCCTGCGGTGCCGCCGTACTCGTCGACCACGATGGCCAGGTGCACACGGGCTGCCTGCATGTCCTTGAGCAGCTCGTCAGCAGGCTTGCTGTCGGGCACGAAGAAGGCAGGGCGCATGAGCGACTCGACGGTCTCGTCCTGCTCGGCATCGCGCCGATCGAATACGCGGCGCACGATGTCCTTGAGATAGACGATGCCCACGACGTCGTCAGCATTGCCGCCGATGACCGGGATACGCGAGAAGCCGGAGCGCAGCCCCAGCGACATGGCTTGCCGCAGGCTCTTCGTGCGCTCGATGAAGACCATTTCCGTGCGCGGGACCATGACCTCGCGGGCGAAGGTGTCGCCGAGTTCGAACACCGAGTGGATCATCTGCCGCTCGTCGTCCTCGATCAGGCTGTCGGCCTCGGCCATATCGACCAGTTCGCGAAGCTCGGCCTGCGAGGCGAAGGGACCCTCGCGGTAGCCCTTCCCGGGGGTCAGCGCATTGCCTACCAGGATCAGCAGGGATGCCAACGGGCTCAAGACCACGGTGAGTACGCGCGCGATCCCCGCGGTGCGCAAGGCGATGGCCGTGGCGTGCTGGCGGCCCAGCGTGCGCGGCGCGACGCCGAGCACGACGTAGGTCACGACCACCATCACTGCCACCACCGTCGCGATGGCCCAGCCGATCGGCCATCCGCGATCGATCTCGAGCCCGACAATCGCTACGTAGGACACCAGCGCGGTCGCCGTGACCGTGAGCGTCGTGGACAAGAAGAGCAGGACGTTGACGTAGCGGGGCCGGTCGGTCACGATCACCAGGAGTCGTTGTGCGCCCCGCACCCCGTCGTCGATGAGCTCCTCGACGAGCGAGCGAGACACGCGCGCAATCGCGGTCTCCATCATGATGAGGCCACCGGCCAGGAGCACCAGGATGACGGTGAGGCCAATGAGCAACGCGTCGGTCGTCATGACTCCGCCTGCGCGCTTCGCCAGTCGGCCAGGAGCGAGTCCTGCAGTGCGAACATGCGCTCGTGCTCGTGCGGCTCGGCGTGGTCATAGCCCAGCAGGTGCAACACGCCATGGGTGAGGAGCAGCGCCAACTCGTCGTTGACCCCGTGCCCGGCTTGATCGGCCTGGCGGGCGGCAACGGCCGGACAGATGATCACGTCGCCCAGGACACCCGTCACTCGCGGCCCGAGCGGGTCGCCCGGAGCCAGGTCATCCATGGGGAAGGACAGCACGTCGGTGGAGCCCGGCTCGTCCATCCACTCCACGTGCAGCCGCGTCATCTCTGCCTCGTCGACGAGGGCGATGGAGAGCTCGGCATCGGGATCCAGGTGCAGGCGATCGAGCAGGAACGCCGCCTGGCGGAGCAGCGCGTCGGCGTCGGTGGATGCAGTGCCCGACGTGTCGACAAGGTCGATGGGCACGGCGATCACGCTCGACGCGGTCCGCTGCGCCGCGAACCCGCCTCCGTCGACCTCAAGGTGGCGGCCACCTCGGCGTCGTAGCGGCCGTAGGCCTCGACGATGCGGCCGACCAGTCGATGGCGTACGACGTCCTGCGAGGTCAGGGTGCAAAACGCGACGTCGTCGACTCCTTCGAGGATGTCCTGGACGATCTTCAATCCGGACGGCGTGGCCGCCGGCAGGTCGATCTGCGTCACGTCGCCGGTCACGACCATGGTCGAGCCGAATCCGAGACGCGTGAGGAACATCTTCATCTGCTCAGGGGTGGTGTTTTGTGCCTCGTCGAGGATGATGAAGGCGTCGTTGAGGGTGCGGCCTCGCATGTAGGCCAGCGGGGCGATCTCGATCGTGCCGCTGGTGATCAACCGGGGAATAGAGTCGGGGTCGAGCATGTCGTGCAGCGCGTCGTACAACGGCCGCAGGTAGGGATCGATCTTCTCCGACAGCGTGCCGGGCAGGAAGCCGAGACGTTCGCCGGCCTCCACGGCAGGGCGCGTCAGAATGATCCGCGTCACCTTCTTGGCCTGCAGCGCCTGCACCGCCTTGGCCACGGCAAGGTAGGTCTTGCCGGTGCCAGCAGGTCCGATGCCGAAGGCAATGGTGTGCGTGTCGATGGCATCGACATAGCGCTTCTGGTTGAGCGACTTGGCCCGGATGGTGCGCCCGCGCGAGCTCAGGATGTTGGTCGAGAGGACCTCGGCCGGTCGAGCACCGCTGCGCAGGAGCGCAATGCTCCGCTCGACGGACTCCGGCGTCAGGCCCTGGCCGGTGCGCAAGACGGTGAGCATCTCGGAGATGAGCAACTCGACGAGGCCGACATCGTGGGCGCTGCCGGCAATGCGGATCTCATTGCCGCGGGCGTGCACGTCGGCTTCCGGGAACTGGGCTTCGATCACTCGCAAGAGCTCATCGCCGGCTCCGAGCACGGAGACCATGGGCTGGCTGGCAGGGACGACGATGGTCGCCTGGGAAGGGGCGCTACTCGACATGGTGTGGCCGTGCGGCCGGGTCCTGCCCTTCGACATGGGCGGCGGCGCCGCCCGGAGCCCCGATGGTATCGCTCAGCCGGGCGGCCAGGTCAGGCCGCGGCCGCCCAGGACGTGCAGGTGGGCGTGGTGCACGCTCTGCCCGCCGTCACTGCCGGTATTGGCGACGACCCGGTAGCCGGACTGGGCCACGCCCTCGGCCGCGGCCACGTGGGCCGCCGCCTGGAGGAGTTCGGCCCCCAGGGCCGGGTCGGCCAGGGCTGCCGACGGGACGTCGGGGTGGTGGTCGACGGGGATGACGAGCACGTGCACGGGCGCCTTGGGCTCGATGTCGCGGAAGGCGATGACACGGTCGGTTCGCAGGATGATGTCGGCGGGGATGTCGCCCTGGACAATCGCGCAGAAGAGGCAGTCACTCACGATCGAATCGTAGGGCTAGCGCCAGCGATCGGTGCGGGCAAGGAGGACGCCGGCAGCCACCGTGCCCGCGGTCGATGTGCGAAGGATGGTGGGTCCCAGGCGGGCGGCACGAGCTCCGCATGACTCAAACTCACGCCGCTCGCTCTCGGAGATACCTCCCTCGGGCCCCACGATGACGACTATGTCGCCGTCAAGCGGCACCTGGACGGTCGACAGCGGCACGGTCGCGTTCTCATCGAGCACCACGGCCAGGGCCGCGGACTCCACGATGTCGCGCACGTGCGCTGTCTCGACAAGGGAGCGCACCTCGGGCCATCGGGCGCGGCGTGCCTGCTTGGCGGCGCTGCCCGAGGTGGTGCGCCACTTGTCGACCCCGCGCTCGGCCTTGTCGCCCTTCCATTGACTCACCGCATGCGCCGCGGCCCAGGGGATGATCACGTCGACACCGACCTCGGTGAGCGTCTCGACCGCACGCTCCCCGCGATCGCCCTTGGCCAGGGCCTGGACCACGACGATGCGCGGCGTGACGGGCTCCTCGTCGACCACCGAGATCACCTCGACGCTCACCCGCGTGCGCCCGGCATCCACCACGGTGCCCTTGATACGGCGCCCTCGACCGTCGACGACATCGACTGGCTCTCCGGACCGAAGACGCACGACGTGCGCCGCATGGTGCGCCTCGGGACCGTCGAGTACGACGGTCGATCCGGGGGCGGCTTCGTCGAGGTCGTCGGCGAAGAAGACGGGGTGTGCCATCAGCGGCCGCTGAACGCACCGCGCAAGCGCGAGAAGAGTCCGCCGGTGGCGGGATCATCGTCCTGCAGGGTGCGCAGCGTCGCGCCCTCCTCGCCGCGGGCCTGGGCGAGTTGGCGCACGAGCTGCTCCTGGTCGGCATCGAGGCGAGTGGGCGTGCGGACGTCGAGGTGAACGTGGAGGTCACCGCGGCCGTTGCCACGCAGGCGAGGAACGCCGCGGGCACGCAGCGTGACCACCGAAGCGGGCTGGGTGCCGGGCCGGATCTCGACGGTCTCGTCGCCGTCGAGCGTCTCGAGTGTCATGGACGTGCCCAGGGCGGCCGAGGTCATCGGCACCTCCACCGTGCAGTGCAGATCGTCACCGCGACGCTCGAACACCGGATGCGGCTGCTGCACGACCTCGACGAAGAGGTCTCCGGCATCACCACCGCCGGGCCCGACCTCGCCCTGCCCCGCGAGCTGGATGCGGGTGCCGGTGTCGACGCCCGGCGGGATCGTGACCGTCAGCGTGGAACGCGTGCGCACGCGTCCGTCGCCCGAGCACTCCACGCACGGGTGCGGAATCGTGGTGCCGAAGCCCTGGCACTGCGGACAGGGGCGCGCCGTCATGACCTGGCCGAGGAACGAACGCTGGACGTTTTGGATCTCGCCGCGGCCCTTGCACATCGGGCAGGCGGCCGGCTGCGTGCCCGGCGAGGTGCCGGCCCCGGAGCAGGCGGTGCATCGCACCGCCGTGTCGACCTGGATTTCGCGCGTACCGCCGAACATCGCCTCGGCGAGATCGATCTCCATGCGGATCAGGGCATCCTGGCCACGCCGGGTACGCGGGCGAGGGCCGCGCGCCTGACCTCCGCCGAAGAAGGCATCCATGAGGTCGGAGAAGTCGAATGTCGCGCCGAAGCCACCGCCACCGGCCCGCAGCGGGTCACCCCCGAGGTCGTACATCTGGCGCTTCTCCGGGTCGCTGAGCACCTCGTAGGCGGCGGTCACCTCCTTGAAGCGCTCCTGGCTGTCGGGGTCCTGATTGACATCGGGGTGGAGCTCGCGCGCGAGCTTGCGATAGGCGCGCTTGATGTCATCGGGTGACGCTTCGCGGGACACGCCGAGCATGGCGTAGTAGTCGACGGCCACGGCTAGTTCTCGTCCAGGATCCGGCTGAGGTACTGCGCGACCGCCTGCACCGCGGCCATGGTGCCGGGGTAGTCCATGTGTGTGGGGCCGAGGACGCCAACGCCGGCGATGACCGACGTGCCGCGGCCGTAGCCGGCGGATACGACGCTCGTGCTCTGCAGGTCCTCGACCGGGTTTTCGTGCCCGATGCGCACGGTCACGTCACCGGACACCTCTCCTAGCAGCCTCAAGAGCACGACCTGTTCTTCGAGCGCCTCGAGCACCGGCTCGAGCGTCGTCGCGAAGGAGTCGCGGTTGCGGGCGAGATTGGCCGTGCCGCCCAAAACGACGCGGCGCTCCTCGCTCTCGACGGTGGCTTCCAGCAGCGTCGCGATGATGGCGACGATGCTCGCGCGCTCATCGGCGGGAGCGGCCGCGGCAATACCCTCGACGCTCGTCGCCAGATCAGCACAGCGCTGCCCGATGACCGCGCCGAGCAGGCGCGCGCGGAGGGCGGCTACCGACTCCTCCGACATCGGGGCGGGCAGGTCGACCGCACGCTGCTCGACACGGCCGGTGTCGGCGATGAGGACCACGAGCAGCCGGGTGGGGCTCAGCCGCACGATCTCCAGGTGCAGCACGGTGGACTGAACCAGGGAGGGGTACTGCACGAGTGCCACCTGCCGCGTGATCTGCGCGAGCAGTCGAACGCTGCGCGCCATCACGTCGTCGAGATCGACAGCACCGGCGAGGAAGTTGGAGATGGCGCGACGTTCGGCCGGTGACATCGGCTTGACACCGGAGAGGCGATCGACGAAGGCGCGGTAACCGAGGTCGGTGGGGATGCGCCCGGCGCTGGTGTGCGGCTGGGCGATGTAGCCCTCCTCCTCCAGGGCCGCCATGTCATTGCGGATGGTCGCGGAGGACACCCCGAGGGAGTAGCGCTCGACGAGGGCCTTGCTGCCGACGGGCTCGCGCGTGGAGACGTAGTCCTCGACGATGGCCCGCAGGACAGCGAGACGGCGATCCTCGAGCACGCGCCTCACCTCCGATGCGGGAGCTTTGGCACTCCCATGGCCTGAGTGCCAAGTCTACGCTCTGCGACAGCATGGAGCCTGTCGACGAGGAGGCACCGTGACCCAGCCCACCCCAGAGCCCACCCCGCCCCCAGGGTCATGGGGGCCTGCACCGTCGCCGCCGACCGCGCCCTCCCCTGACGTCGCGCCTGATCCTCAGGCAAAGTCCCGGCTCACGGCCGGACTGCTAGGCATCTTCCTCGGCAGCCTGGGTGTCCATCGCTTCTATCTCGGATACACCAGCGTCGGGGTGCTGCAGATCCTGGTGACTATCGCGACGCTCGGCATCGGCGCAGTCTGGGGATTCGTCGAAGGGATCGTGATCCTCAGCGGATCAGGCCTGCAGACCGACGCCGACGGTCGGCCCCTGCGACCGTGACGGAGTCGTCAACCGACGTACGACGAGATCGGCCAGTAAGCGCCCGCCTGGAGTGAGGCTCACGCGCTCGGAGGGATCGACCTGGCACAGGCCCTCGGCGACGAGATCGGCGACGACACCGGCGTCAAGGCCTGCTGTCGGCAGGCCTTCGCGCAGCCGGATGCGCAGCATGATGTCTTCGACGCGCACGTCATCGGCGGTGAGCTGCTCCCAGCTGTCGACGGCCAACTCCCCCGCATCGATGCGCGCGGCGTAGGAAGCTGGATGCTTGACGTTCCACCAGCGCACGCCGCCCAGGTGCCCATGGGCGCCGGGACCGGCACCCCACCAATTCGCCCCCCGCCAGTAGCCCAGGTTGTGCCGACACTCGCCCCCGGGCAGGGCCCAGTTGGACACCTCGTACCACTCCATGCCACCCTCACGCGCTGCCGCATCGATGATCGCGTAGCGGTCGGCCGCAACGTCGTCGTCCGGCGCGGGCAGCTCGCCGCGGGCGACCTGTCGCGCGAGCCGGGTGCCAGGCTCAACGATGAGCGAGTACGCCGACAGGTGGTCGATGCCTGCATCGAGCACGCCATCGAGCGATCGGGCCAGGTCGGCCTCGGTCTCGCCCGGCGTCGCGTAGATGAGGTCGGCGCTCACGTGATCGAAACCCGCCTTGCGCGCTTCGCGCAACGCGTCGATGGAGCGACCCGGCGTGTGGGTCCGATCGAGCGCCGCGAGCACGTGCGGCGCAAGGCTCTGCACGCCGAAGGACATGCGCGTGAAGCCGCCCCTTCGCAGGGCGGCCATGCCCACCTGGTCGATGGAGTCGGGATTGGCCTCGGTGGTCACCTCGGAGCCGGGCGCAAGGCCGAACTCCGCGCGTACGGCGTCGAGGATGCGGACCAGGCCGGCGGCGCCCAGGAGCGTCGGTGTGCCCCCGCCGACGAAGACGGTCGAGAGGGGCGGTGCGTCCGGGAGCGACCGGCGGGCCAGACGAAGCTCGCCGATGAGAGTCTCGGCGTAGGTCGCCCGGCTCACGCCCGGCCCGAGCTCCTCGGCCGTGTAGGTGTTGAAGTCGCAGTAGCCGCAGCGGCTCGCGCAATACGGCACGTGCAGATAGAGACCCCACGGCGCACGCACGCGAGCACTGGTCATCAACTCTGACACCAACACCTGACCGATTGTCCTCTGAATCAAGAAGTTCCCTGCAATGGGGAGTTTTTACATTGACAGGACA
>CAINGG010000228.1 GCA_903848435.1 uncultured Actinomycetes bacterium
CGGGCGATTAGCTCAGTGGTAGAGCACTCGCTTCACACGCGAGGGGTCACTGGTTCGAACCCAGTATCGCCCACCCGGATTTCGCGTCCCTCGCCTCGCGCTAGTCGACTGGCCCTTGCGCCGTCACCCTGATGGTGGCTTGTAGGAGGATGCTCGCACGATGGTGTAGCCGAGGATCAGGCGTGGATCCTTCGCTGCGTACTGACGGTACGGCGAGTCATCGCAGTAGCGACCCCAATCGGGGAAGAGTTCCTTCGAAGGGAATGACTGGGTCGCCCCCGGCGCAACGATCCGGAAGACGGGGTCGGGGGCCCTGCCGAACCATTCGTCACCCGCCCTCGTGGTGCACTTTGCTCCGCCTCGACCGACGACCTCAACCTCGAACCTCAGCGTGCACGCGGGGGAGGGATTTTGAATAGTGAGGTTGTCTTCGACCCAACCCGACGTGAGCACCTCCCCAGGTTTAGGGCAATCGCCGTTGACTTGCGCTGGTGATGCACTAGCTACCTCCCCCGTCGGAGATGTGGATGTCGCGGGGGCCACAACGTCGGCTGCCTGACCGACAGTGCCGCAAGCGGTGAGCACGACGACCGTGAGTGCGCAGGGTAGAAGCCTCATGGCGAGGAAATTAGCAAGGCAACCGATGGACTCTCGCGCACGCGAGAGTTACCCGACCATGGTCGGGGCCAAGGGCTCACGCTACGCCTGCGTTTGCGGCTGAGTGCGGGGCTGGCCCCCAGGATCCTTGATGAAGAGGTAGAGGCTAAGGATGGTGATCCACGCGGGGAACAGGAGCTCAGCGGAGCCCACGGCACCGGCGGAGCGGAAGAGCAGGACCACCAGCACCATGACGATGGAGAAGATCAGCCCCGCCACCGCGGCCAGATCGCGCGGTCCTGAGCGAGGCGGCAAAGCCGCGCCTCGGGAGGCCATCGGCAGGTTCCGTCACGGGTGGGACGATAGCGTTTGCCTGCACCCGCGGGCGCGGACAATCACACGTCGCCTGCGCCCTTCCGTGCTGACGAGAGGAAGACCATGTCCGACCTCACGATCAGCGTCGTAACGCCGGACGGCGCCCAGGACCGTCAGGTCCCGGCGGGCAGCAGCGCCTTCGATGTGGTGGGCGGTGATCGGGCGGTCGTCGCCGCTCGCATCAACGGCGTCGTGCGCGATCTGGCCACGGGCCTGGCCCCCGGCGATCAGGTCGAGGCCGTCGCCGTGACGAGTGACGAGGGCCTGGCGATCCTTCGGCATTCCACGGCTCACGTGCTGGCCCAGGCCGTCCAGGACACGTTCCCCGAGGCGCGGTTGGGCATTGGCCCGCCGGTGAAGGACGGCTTCTACTACGACTTCGCCGTCGATCGGCCGTTCACTCCCGAGGACCTCAAGGCGCTCGAGAAGCGCATGCAGGAGATCGTGAAGTCCGGGCAGCGGTTCCGGCGTCGCGTTGTCACTGATGCGGAGGCGCGCCGCGAACTCGCCGGCGAGCCATTCAAGTTGCGCCTGATCGGCAGCGAGGGTGGCGCCGATGTCATGGAGGTGGGCGGCAGCGAGCTGACCATCTACGACAACATCGACGCCAAGACCGGTGCGGTCTGCTGGGGAGACCTGTGTCGCGGTCCGCACGTGCCCGACACCCGTTACATCCCACCCAATGCCTTCCGGCTCATGCGCACGGCCGCGGCGTACTGGCTCGGGGACCAGGCGAATGAGCAGTTGCAGCGCGTCTATGGCACGGCGTGGCCGAGCAAGGACGATCTGCAGGCCTACCTGACGTTCCTGGAGGAGGCCGAGAAGCGAGACCACCGCAAGCTCGGCGCCGAACTAGACCTCTTCAGCTTCCCCGAGGAGATCGGCTCGGGC
>CAINGG010000229.1 GCA_903848435.1 uncultured Actinomycetes bacterium
CGGCCGTCGCCGTCCAGCACCAGCGGATTGACCTCGACCAGCGTGGCGTCCTCGTCGACGAGCACGCGCCAGAGCTTCACGAGGACCGCGGCGACCTGATCGCGGATGTGCGCGGGGAAGCCAGCCGCGTCCACGATCTCGCGGGCCTTGGCGTCGTCGACTCCTTCGATCGCGTCGATGCGGACGAGCGCTAGCGCATCGGGGCGCGTCGCCGCGACCTCTTCGATGTCGACGCCGCCCTCGACGCTGGCCATCGCGAGGAACGCGCGGTTGGCGCGATCGAGCAGGAAGGAGACGTAATACTCCTCGGCGATGTCGGTCGCCTGTGTCACGAGGACCTTGCGGACGATGTGCCCCTTGATGTCGAGGCCGAGGATGTCCTCGGCGCGCGCCTCGGCGTCGTCGGGTGTCGTCGCGAGCTTCACGCCGCCAGCCTTGCCGCGGCCGCCGGTCTTGACCTGGGCCTTCACCACGACGGCCGAGCCGATCTTGCGCGCGGCTTCATGGGCGGCCTCGGGCGTCGAGCACACCTCGCCGGGCGTGACCGGAACGCCGTGCAGGTCAAAGAGGTGCTTGGCCTGGTATTCGTACAGATCCACCGAGCGTCCTTCGCGGGTTGACGGGCTGCGGGGAGCCTACTGAGGCGGCACCGCCGGGCGAGGCGAGGGTCAGCCGGTCACGGAGGCGCCGACAATGGCCTGAACCCAGTCGACGATCGACTGCATGGGGGTGCCGGGGCCGAAGACCTGGGCGACGCCCATCTCAGTGAGGGCCGGGATGTCGGCGGCCGGGATGATCCCCCCGCCGAAGACGACGATGTCGGTGGCGTCGCGAGCTCGCAACTCGTTCATGAGCTCCTCGAAGAGCACCAGGTGAGCCCCGGAGAGCACGGAAACTCCGATCGCATCGGCGTCCTCTTGCAAGGCCGTCTCGACGATCTGCTTCGGGGTTTGGTGCAGGCCGGTGTAGATGACCTCGAATCCCGCATCACGCAGGGCTCGCGCCACGACCTTGGCGCCGCGGTCGTGGCCGTCGAGTCCGGGCTTGGCCACGACGACGCGCAGGGGGGCGGCCATGGGGCTCCCTTCGATCGGTCGCCCCCAGGGTACGAGGCGGCCCTACCCGGGCAGCATTCCGTCTGTCGTCGGGACAATTCGGACGGCGCGGAGTTAGCCTCGGAGTGTGTCACCGGACACCCTCGGACGGGCGCGTGAGCAGGTCACCCGCGCCGGTCGCACGCTGCTCTCGCCGGCCACGGTCCGGGGCGTCGCCATCGAGGCCGCCTGGGTGGCCACGCACCTGGCGATGTACCCGCTCGGCCTGCTCGAGGAGCTGGCCCGCCTCCAAAGCGAGCACCACTCGCTCGAGGGACTCCCGCCCGCGCAGCGCGGCCTCCTGGTCGGCGACGTCGTCGCCGCCGGCACCCCGATCGTGCTCATGCACGGCATCTTCGACAACCGCTCGATCTTCGCGCCGATGCGTCGTGGCCTGCGCAAGCGCGGATTCGGCTCGACGTACGCGCTCAACTACAACGCCGTGACTGACGACATCCGCGGCGTTGCGATGCGGCTGGGCGATCTCGTGCAGGAAGTGTGCGATGAGACCGGCCACGATCGCGTGCATGTCGTGGGGCACTCCATGGGTGGCCTCATCGGTCGCTATCTCGTGCAGCGTCTCGGGGGCGATGACTTCGTGCATACCCTGGTCACGCTCGGCACCCCCCACCAGGGCACGCTCCCCGCGCGACTGGTGCCTCTCACGGTCGCTCGCCAGATGCGCGCTGGCGGCGACCTGATCAACGAGCTCGCCGAGCCAGCACCCGGATGTCGCACGCGGTTCATCGCCTTCTGGTCCGATATCGACCAGCTCGTGATTCCCCAGGCCAACGGACGCATAGACCATCCCGACCTCGATGCGCGCAATGTCCTGGTCCACGGCGTGGGCCACCTGTCGCTCCCGGTGGATGGCCGCGTGATCCGCGAGATCGGCACCGCGCTGGCCACCTTGGATGCCCAGGCAGCCTGACCGGGCGCAAATTCGGACTTAGCGGTCATAGATTTACTTCTGCCTCACCAGCCTCGCCTGAATTCGTCCGAAACGCCCTCGAACTGGTAGGCACGTGCCGTGCGTCGCTTCGCGCTCCCGCTCCTCATCGTCGCCGCGCTGGTCGTGGCGCAGGGCGCCATCGTGCTCTCGTGGGGCGGATCGTCCCTCGCCAGCGCGCCCGAGGGCAGCCAGCCGCGCGGTCAAGCGGGCGCCGGCGGCGGCGGCGAGCCACTCACCGCGACGATCGTCAACCCCAGCGACCCCGCTCTCGACGGCTCGGCCGGCACCGCGCTCATCGCGTCCATCGCCGCCGTCCGCGCCCTCGCTGATGCTCCCGCGGCGCAGTCGAACTCGCGCGAGACCAAGGAAGAGCCCGAGCCCGACCTGCCTGACTACAGCTACCCCGTCACCTGGGGTACGCCGATCACAGGCGAGTTCGGCGAGCCAGGCCCGGAGTGGCCGGGCGGGCACGCGGGCATGGACTTCAACGGCGAGACCGGCGACCCGATCTACGCCGCCACTGATGGTCGCGTGACCTATGCCGAGTTCAACTACGGCGGCTACGGCAACCTGATCATGATCATGCGCAAGGACGGGACCCAGACGCGCTATGCGCACCTGTCGAAGATCCTGGTCAAGGTCGGCGAGCGCGTCGATGCCGGCGATCTCATCGGCCGCATGGGCAATACCGGGCAGTCATCCGGCTCGCACCTGCACTTCGAGGTGCGCGTCGGGCCGGTGCCCACGCCGGTGGATCCGGCGAGCCTGTGGACCGGCTCCAAGCCCGGCATCCCCGGCAAGCCGCCGAAGTGGGCCTGCCAGAAGTACGGCTGCTGAGCTAGAGCTTTTCGACCGGCGCGTAGCGCAGCAGCAGTCGCTTCGTGCCCGCGGACCCGAAGTCGATCGTGGCCTCCGCCTTGTCGCCTGCACCGGAGGTCTGCACGACAGTCCCGAGCCCGAAAGTCTTGTGCATGACGCGCTCGCCCACTGTCAGGGCCACCACCGGCCGCGTGCCCCCGGTGGGCTGCGGTCGAAGCGTGGCTGCGCCACTCGTACGCGCGGCAGCCGCGCCCGACGACCCCGACCACGACGTCGCCACCGGCTCCTCGCGTCGACTCTCGAGCAACTCGGCCGGGATCTCGTCGAGGAATCGGGAGGCGGGGTTATAGGAGGGTGCGCCCCACGCGGACTGCACGACGGAGCGCGTGAGGTAGAGGCGCTGGCGCGCGCGCGTGATGCCGACGTAGGCCAGGCGCCGTTCCTCCTCGAGCTCGGTCTCCGAGCCCAGCGACCGGATGTGCGGGAAGACGCCGTCTTCCATGCCGGTGAGGAAGACGACCGGGAACTCCAACCCCTTCGCGGTGTGCAGCGTCATGAGCGTGACGACCCCGTCGTCGTCATCGGGGATGTCATCGGCATCGGCTACCAGCGACACCCGCTCGAGGAAGCCGGCGAGCGTCGCCTCGTCGTTGTCGCGCTCGTACTCGACGGCGACCGACTCGAGCTCGGCAAGGTTTTCGAGGCGCGTCTCGTCCTGCGGATCGTGGGAGGCCTGGAGCTCCGCCACGTAGCCGGTCTGCTCCAGCACGGCTTGCAGCACGGTGGCGGGCCCGGCGCCGGACTCCACCAGGGTGCGCAGGTCGGTCATCAGGCGCGCGAAGGACTCCACCTGGGTCAAGGAGCGGGTCGCCAGTCCGGGGACTTCGGCGGCGCGGTCGAGTGCGGCACCGAAGGAGATGCGCTCGCGCTGGGCGAAGGACTCGATGGCATCCTCGGCGCGGTCGCCGATGCCGCGCTTGGGCACGTTGAGGATGCGTCGCAACGACACGTCGTCGTCGGGATTGGCGATCGCGCGGAGATAGGCGATGGCATCGCGGACCTCGCGCCGCTCGTAGAAGCGCACGCCGCCGACGACGGTGTAGGGCAGCCCGACGCGGATGAGGATCTCCTCGATGGATCGCGACTGCGCATTGGTGCGATAGAAGATGGCGATGTCTGCGGGGCGCAGGCCGGCATCGTCACTGAGGGTGTCGATCTCCTCGGCGATGAAGCGCGCCTCGTCGTGCTCGTCATCGGCGACGTAGACCACGATCGGATGACCGGCGCCCTCTTCGGTCCACAGGCGCTTGGGGCGGCGGCCCGTGTTGCGTGCGATCACGCGGTTGGCAGCGTCGAGGATGGTCTGCGTCGATCGGTAGTTCTGCTCGAGCACGACGGTGCGGGCATTGGGGAAGTCGCGCTCGAACTCCTCGATATTGCGGATCGTCGCGCCGCGGAATGCGTAGATCGACTGGTCGGCGTCGCCCACGACACAGAGTTCGGCCGGCGGGATCCCGTCGCTGCCGTCGCCGACGAGCTCGCGTACCAGGACGTATTGCGCGTGGTTGGTGTCCTGGTACTCATCGACGAGCACGTGGCGGAAACGACGGTGATAGTGCTCGGCCACGTCAGGGAAGAGCTGGAAGAGCGCCACGGTGGAGCCGATCAGGTCGTCGAAGTCGAAGGCATTGGCCCGGCGCAGTCGGCGCTGGTATTCGGCATAGGCCTCGGCCAGCACCTGGTCGGCCGGTGACTCCGCCCGCCGGGCGAAGGTCTCCTCGTCGATGAGCTCGTTCTTGAGCTGCGACACCCTCGCCGACATCGATCGAGGGGGAAACCTCTTGGGGTCCAGGTCGAGATCGCGCAGGACCATGGACATCAGCCGCTGGGAGTCGGCCGCGTCGTAGATCGAGAACGACGTCGAGATGCCCAGCCGCCCCGCCTCTCGGCGCAGGATCCGCACGCAGGCCGAGTGGAAGGTCATCACCCACATGGCGCGAGACGCCGGGCCGACGAGCGCCGAGACGCGATCGGCCATCTCTCGGGCAGCCTTGTTGGTGAAGGTGATCGCGAGGACCTCGCTCGGGCGTACGTCGTCCTCGCGGATCAGGTGGGAGATGCGCTGCGTGAGCACCCGGGTCTTGCCCGACCCGGCTCCGGCAACGATGAGGAGGGGGGTGCCCCGGTGCGTGACCGCGTCGAGTTGAGCGGGATTGAGGTCGGGCACCGCCTGATGGTACGGCCGGGCAGCGACACTCGCTCCGGTCAGGGGATGACGACCTTGACCTTGCCGTTCATATAGACAGCGAGCACCTGCCTGACGCCGGGTGCGGTCTCGTAGGACGCGAACCACCGCAACTTGCCGAAGTCCGGCGGAGCGGAGGTCGCACGCATGAGCTCGAGGCCGATGAGCGGATTCTCCGGCGGGAATCGGTCGCTGTGCCCGAGGCGATAGTCCTGAGCCAGGCGCAGCGCCTTCTTGGCGCTGACTGCCGGCGTCTCCACGCCGACGCTTCCCACACGCGGCATCGGCACCAGGTCGGCCGAGCGGTAGCACAGGCCGCGGTAGAGCAGCTGCAGGCTGGCGGAGCGATCGTCCTTGCCGCGCGTGCTCACGATGACGCGGTAGGACACGGTGTTGTCGATGAGGGCGGCTGCATCAGTAGGCGCAGCCGCACCGGGATCGTGGGAAAGCAGGCTGACCTCGAGCGGGCTGACACGCGAAACAGTTGCCCTGGCACCGAACTCCTGGCGCACCAGGCGGTCAAGGTTGAGGGTCGGGACCTTCTGGTCGGCGGCAGCCATGAGGGGGGTGACGTTGCCGGTCCACCCGCACGTGTCGAAGGCAGCGGCCGCCGGAGCGACCGGTGCGATCATCGCCACGGCCAGGCCCGCCGCGGCGAGCGCGGTGATCCCTCGTGCAACGGGACGACGTAGGGACATCTAGCGCAGGTACGCGACCACGCGCGCGTCGACGGTGAGAGTGCCGGTGACGGTGCGTCGCAGAGTGCCCTTGGCATCGAGCGGCACGATCACAAGGCCCGTGATGGTCGACTGACGCGGTACCACCATCGACGGCGTGGTCGGCTCACCCAGCGACCAGAACACGACCGAGCCACCCTTCTTGGCCGCGGTCACGCGCACCTGCAGGACCGCGGCAATGGCCCCTTCGACACTCGACGCGAACTTCGGCTCGGCCAAGCCCATGGGCCGCACCCTGGCCGCCCTCTCGTCCTCGCCGAGGACTGAGCCGAGCGTGGTGGGCTTCTTGCGCACGGTCGAGGGGGTGACGGGGATCAAGAGCGCGCCGAGCTCCGGGGTGCGCACGGCCGACGCCTGCACGGCAAGGACGACGTCGACGGGTCCGCGGCCGGTGTTGACGACCGTGATGCGGCCTTCGGAGTCGAGTGCGGCGAGGAAGGTCGTGGTGACGGTGTCGAGCCGACGGTAGGGCAGCACAGGCGTGGCCTCGGTGCGCTTGTCGCCGGTGCGACGCAGCACGAGCTGGCCCATCTGGCTAGCACCGGTCGCCGTCACCGTGAGCAGCGCCCCCGCAGGGGGTCCGTCACTGGTGGCCGCCTTGCCGACGTCGATGACTCGCTTCTCGCCCGCCTGCAGCGGCTGCTTGAGCGCGGTCGTGTCGTAGACGACCTCGTTGGCGTGGGTGAGAAGCCTTCCACCGGTGTCAGCCGCCGCCTCAGGCGTGACGAAGTAGCCGACGAGATCGGCGACGACGTGGGTGGCGCCGGAGTCGGTGGTGAGGGACACCGTGCCGTCTGAGGCAATCGGCAGGATCGTCACGACCTCGCGTCGTACGTTGACGTCGACCGAGTCGAGCATGCCGGTTACCCCCGTGCGCAAGGTGGCCGGCGAATTAGAGCCAACGGTGACGACACGCAGCGCAACCGCGCGTACTCCTCCTGCGGGCAACCCCTTGCGGTTAGCCATGTCGAGCACCACCGGGGCGCCCGGCCCTCCGCTCGAACGCGCGGCCAGGCGGCAGGGCTGGCCGTTGACGCCGTGGCCGGTGCGGGTGTCCAGCACGCGCTCGGGGGCGACCGGCAGGTAGTCCAGGCCCGCCCCGGCCTCCATGGGCTCGGGCGAGGGGGTGCGCGACGACGAGCAGAAGGGCGCGGGAGTGGGGCTGCCGCCCCAGAAGCTCGTCTGGCCCGCGGCACCGTCCCAGGACAGCGAGAGGTGGATGTGATCGCGGTGGCAGTAGGTGTCGTAGCCGGATTGCGGAGTGCTGTAGCAGCCCTTCAGCTCAGTCCAGCGACCGGTGTAGGACTCCCAGATCTCATCGCCCCAGCCGATGTACATGATGCCGAGACGGCGGGCCATCGCGAACTCATTGCCGTTGGCGTCGGTGGCCAGCAGCCAGTTGAGGAACGACTGTGCCTGAGCGTTCTGCTCGGGGATCCGCTGCGCGATCATCCAGTCGAGAGCACGGCCTTCCTTGTGCTCGCTCCGGCCACCCTGACTGCAGTCGCGCGGGATCCAGATGTCAGAGGAGTCGACGTACGTGGCGCGAATGAGGGCGGCGAGCTTCTCGGACCCTGGCTTGGGATCCGGCGAGCAGATGTACTGGCCCTGGTAGTTCGGCAGCGGATCGACCTGGACGGGGAGGTTGGCCGGGATGGCCGGGCCCGGGGGCAGTGGCACCTCCGGGGGCGGGTCCTTCTTATTAGGCTCCTTCTTGCCGGGTTCCCGCTGCCCATCGCCCGAGGGTGCCTCGTCGCTGGGGGCCGCGCCCGTCGCGGAATCATCCGTGGTCTGCGAGGGGGTGTGGTCGGCCTCGCCGAGCGCGCTGGCCAACGCGGCCGGGGGCAGGAGCATGAGCATCGCGCAGCCGACCGCGCTCACCCCCGTCGCGAGAGCGAGAGGGCCCCAGTGCAGGCGCCGAGAGCGCCCGGGGTCGGCAGACACGCCGTCCACGGTAGCCTCTGAGCCCCCGGGAGCCCCTCGTGGAACGCGTGTTTCCCCAGGAAACTCCGACATGAGGCTCCCCTCCCTCACGACCACCCGCAGGAGATCGCGTGCTCGACGCCACCCCCGCCGACCCCGTAGAGCGGGCCCTGGTGGTCACCGCCCATCCCGACGACGTCGATTTCGGCGCCGCCGGGACCATCGCCCAGTGGGCGGCGGCCGGCACGGCGGTCACGTACTGCATCGTCACCGACGGTGACGCCGGCGGCTTCGACCCCAACGTCCCCCGGTCGGAGATCCCCCGGATCCGCAGGGCCGAGCAGGTCGCCGCGGCGGCTGCCCTCGGCGTCGACGATGTTCGCTTCCTCGGCTATCGGGACGGTGAACTCGAGGTGTCGCACGGCCTACGGCGAGACATCAGTCGGGTGATCCGCCAGGTGCGCCCCGAGCGCATGCTCATCCAGTCGCCTGAGCGCAACTGGGCCCGGCTGCCCGCCTCCCACCCCGATCACATGGCAGCGGGCGAGGCGGCAATCTTCGCGATCTACCCCGATGCGCGCAATCCCTTCGCGCACCCCACGCTGCTCGACGATGAAGGACTCGAGGCGTGGACCGTGCACGACGTGTGGGTGATGGCGGCTCCCGATCCCAATCGCGCCGTGGACATCACCGACCAGGTGTCCTTGAAGGTCGCGGCACTGCGCGCGCATGAGAGCCAGACCGCGCACATGGACGACCTGGAGGAGCGCATCACCCAGTGGATGACGTCGGCGGCACAGGCGGCCGGGCTGCCGGACGGACGCCTCGCCGAGGCGTTCAAGGTCGTCTCCGTCCCCTGACCGCGCCGCTACGCTGGTCGCGTGGCTTTCGTCTATAACGCGCTGCTCGTCCTGCACTTCATCGGCCTCGCCAGCCTGCTCGGCGGATTCCTCGTCCAGATGAGGTCGCCCGACAAGGGCGTCAACCCGGCGATGCTGCACGGCGC
>CAINGG010000230.1 GCA_903848435.1 uncultured Actinomycetes bacterium
GCCGCATGAGGTCACCCGGGCAGGTGCCACCGCCCTTCGTCCTGGCGTCGGCGTCGCCGGCGCGGCTGCGACTGCTGGAGCAGGCGGGACTGCGGCCGATCGTGCTCGTCAGCGGCGTGGACGAGGAGTCGATCGAGGAAAAGATGCGCCAGGAGCCGGTGCCCGACGTGGCCCTGGCGCTTGCGCGCGCGAAGGCGGAGGCCGTGCTCCGCTTGGCTCCGCCGGGTGCCCTCGTGCTCGGCTGCGACTCGATCTTCGAAATCGACGGTGTGCGCCTGGGGAAGCCGCCCACGCCGGAGGAAGCCATGTCTCGATGGCAGGGCATGCGCGGTCGGCCAGGCACGCTCCACACCGGCCACTGGCTCATCGATGTCGCGTCAGGCCTCGCGGTCGGCGAGGCAGTGTCCACTGTGGTCCAGATGGGTGAGGCTGACGACGACGAGATTGCCGACTACATCGCGACGGGTGAGCCGTTGCGGGTGGCAGGTGGCTTCACTCTCGACGGCCTGGGCGCTCCCTTCGTCGACGGCGTGATCGGTGATCCCGGCAATGTCATTGGCGTATCAATGCCGGCGGTGCGCCGTCTGTGCAAGCAGGCAGGACATCCGTGGCCGCTCGTCCGCGGCTGACCTCCGACTACTTTGTCGTGGCGAAGGTCACCTGCGTCGAGGCACCGTTGCCAGCCGAATTCTTGGCGCGGACCTGCACGTAGTAGGTCTTGCCAGATTTCAGGCCACTCAGAGACTTCGAGAAGGTGCCGCTCGTCGATGTCGCGGATTGAGAGACCCACGAGGACCACTTCCCACCTGAGGCCTTCAGTCGAGTCTCATAGGCGGTGATGGCACCGCCTCCGTCGCTGGCCGGGGCCTTCCACGCCACCTTGGCGGAGGTCTTCTTGATCGAACCGGCCTTCAAACTGCTCACGGCGCCCGGAGCGGTGATGACGACCTCGGGTGTCTTGCATCCGTCTCCGCATGGTGTGCCGGCCACGTTTTGTGCAACGCCGGGGCTCTCGGCCGTGGTCGCGCCGAAGGGCGTGCCGGTCAGGACAGTCTGGAAGTTCGACGCGGGAATGAGCGTGGTCCCCGTCGTGGTAACCGCACGGCGGATGGAGACGTCATTGCGACTGGGACCGTCGTTGACGTAAACCCACACGCCATCGCTGCCCACCATGGCGGATGGAACCCCACCGGAGCCCTGGGAGACGACTGACGCTGTGGTCAGGGAGTAGGGGCCGGTGATGTCGGGGGCGGTGAAGGACACCACGTTGGAGCCCATGGAGACATAGAGCACCCACTCAGTGCCGTTGAAGAAGATGTCGGGGTCCGTTGCCATGCCGTGAACGCCGGCGAGGTCGAGGGGCACGTCCACCGCGGTCGCGGACTCGACAAAGTTGCTGCCGTCACTGCCAACAACCTCCGTTGCCAGCTTGACCGGGACCGAGGTCTTGCCTTCGACTTCCTGCATCGACGGCACGTAGACCACGACGAAACGTCCGTCGGAGAGCTGCCCGGCAAAGGCGGTGTCGCGGGAGAGCGAATCGCTCCCGTCGGTTTTGCGAACATAAAACGAATCGGCTGTCACCTGGCCGGTCGTCAGATTGACCCGTGATAGTCCGGCCCCGATAACGTAGAGGGTGCTTTCTCTGCGAATGACATCCGGCACCGATCCTCTATAGCCCTGCCAGCCGCTGACTTCGGTCCAGTCTGAGCCATCGTTGGATTCGGCCAGCCGGATCGTGTGGTTGGTCGGATCATCGCAACTCGTCGACGATGAGCAGGTGTGGAACGCCATGAGATAGGGCTTGGTTGGCGGCGTGACAGTGAATCCGGAGTGCGGGGGAGCGGATGGGTCGTGGCCGATAGCGACAGCGGCACCGGCGGAAACCACACTGGCTGCGGCGACAGCGCTGACGCAAGACAGGGCGATGGCAGTGACAAATCGTGGTCGGGGCATGGCCATACTTAAGCACGGCGGCCCCCGTGATTCCCGCCGAATCGAGCGAAAATCTAGCCAGGTAGAGCAGAAGGCCGCCAGGCTCCCGGACCCGGCGAAAGGGAGGGCCGCGCCTGGCCCGACGTGCGCGGCTGACTGGCCGCGAAGAGTGCCGCCAAGTCCCTACTATGCGGGCATGCGCTTCTGCGGGGGCTTATCCGCTCTCTTCTCCGCTCTGCTCGTAGGGCTCACGTTCCAGGGCAGTGCTCTGGCGGCGCCACCCCCGGGGTTCGAGCGCGTTTCCCAGGCACAGGCCAAGAAGATGGCGACACAAACGGGGTTCGCGACCAAGTCGGGGACC